>NZ_JBLXXY010000010.1:0-54162 GCF_048512815.1 Rothia sp. CCM 9419
AGATTACTTACACCCATGTAAAACACCAAAACCCCACGTCAGACCACAAAACAACACACAAAAAAGATTTAAAAAAAGTTCTCAAAGCACCCAAAATACACAAAAAAGCCGGCTACCTCCCCTCATACAAGAAGAAATAACCGGCTCAAACAGCTCACCACTAGCTGCTCAACGCACGACGACGAGATACCTCATACAAAGAAATACCCACCGCCATCGACGCATTCAACGACTCCATCGCAGAATCAATAGGAATAGAAACAATCTGATCACAGTTCTCCGTCACCAAACGAGACAGACCCTTACCCTCAGAACCAACAACAATCATCAACGGCTCAGAAGCAAGCTCTAACTCAGGAAGAAGAATGTCTCCACCACCATCAAGACCAACGACAAAAACACCAGCATCTTTCGCCTGCTGAACAACACGAGTCAAATTCGTAGCCATCGCAACAGGAATACGAGCAGCAGCACCAGCAGAAGTCTTCCAAGCAGAAGCAGTCACAGCAGCAGAGCGACGCTCAGGAATAATCACACCATCACCAGAGAACGCCGAAACACTACGAATAATCGCACCCAAATTACGAGGATCGGTAATACCATCCAACGCGACAAAAAGAGGAGCAGAAGAAAGTTCACCAGCATGATGAGACTCCATTACCGACAAAACCAAATCCGTAGCATCAGGATACTTATACGGAGGAATCTGCAAAGCAATACCCTGATGAACAGAACCCTCCGTCAAACGATCCAACTCACCACGAGAAATCTCAAGCATCGGCAAATCAGCCTTATTCGCCAACGTCATAATCTCACGAACACGCTCATCAGCATCAATACGACTCATCACATACAAATGCTTCGCCGGAATATCCGTCTTCAACGCTTCCAACACCGCATTACGACCAGTCACTAACTCCTCGCTCGTACGCTTACCACCCAAACGAGGCTGCGGACGAGAATGCAAACCAACCTGACGACGCTCAGCCGCACGCTTCATCTTATACGCCTTATGATACGGACGATCCTCCGCCTTAGGAGTAGGCCCCTTACCCTCAAGAGACTTACGGTTCTTACCACCGGTTCCCTTAGTAGGACCCTTTTTCTTTGTCGTCGCTCCAGGACGACGCCCAGCCTTAGCCATAACTATTCCTCAATATCCTGCGTAGAAACCTCTACGACTTCACATCTATATATCCAATATATGCGCCCTGAGACAAGCAGAGAACATATCTATACCAAAACTAAAAACTACGACAACGACCAAGTAGAACCTGAAGCCCCGTCCTTAATCGTCACACCAGCAGCAGAAAGAGCATCACGAATCTCATCAGCGCGTGCCCAATCTTTTTGTTCCCGAGCAACAGAACGCTCAGACAACATGCCCTGAATCAACGAGTCCAACGCAACCTCAGCAGCAGCCGAAGAACCCTGACCAGAGGCAGAAAAACTCATCAACGAACGAAGACCCAAAACATCAACCATCGTATAAACAGCAACAACGATAGAAGAAACATCCTCACCCTGAGCAAGAGCAGAATTACCGGCACGAACATACTCATGAACAACAGCTAGTGCACGAGGAATGTTCAAATCATCGTCCATTGCCTGAGCAAACTCTTCAGGAACCTCACCCAAACGATGCTCAGAAACAGTTGCAGCAAGAAACGCCTCAATACGTTCTACCGAAGCCGTAGCCTCTTCCAATGACGTCGGACGATAATCAAGCACTGAACGATAATGAGCCTGACCCAAATAATAACGAACAGCAAGAGCCCGCGCACTCTGAAGCATCTGCTCAGGAGAAACCGTATTGCCGATAGACTTCGACATCTTCTCACCCTCATAAGTGACCAGACCATTATGAAGCCAGAAATTCGCGAAAGCATCACCAGCAGCAGTAGACTGCGCCAACTCATTCTCATGATGAGGGAAACGTAAATCTAAACCGCCACCATGAAAATCAAAATGAGAACCAAGATAACGGCCAGCCATGGCAGAGCATTCCAAATGCCAGCCTGGACGACCACGGCCCCACGGAGAATCCCACGAAGCAGATTCCGGCTCACCCGCTTTGTAGCCCTTCCACAGCGCAAAATCACGAGGGTCACGCTTACCGCGAGGATCAGCATCAGCTGCATCTTGCATGTCATCAATATGCTGATGAGTCAACGCACCATAGCTAGGCCACGAACGAACATCAAAATATACGTCACCAGAATCATCCAACGCAGGATACGCATGGCCGGCAGCAATCAACCGCTCAATCAAGGCAAACATCTGCGGAATATGCCCCGTCGCTCGAGGCTCATAGGTTGGTGGGTCAATACCAAGAGCATCATAAGCCTGCGCAAAAACTTTCTCGTAACGATATGCTAAAGCCCACCAAGGCTCACAAGGGTACTCGCCCTCATAACCCTCCTCAAAAGAGCGCGCAGAGTTCACAAGAATCTTATCGTCAATATCAGTGACATTACGAACCGTTGTCACCTGATAACCACGGTAGCGAAGCCACCGAGACAGCTGGTCAAAAACCAAGGCAGAACGCACATGCCCAATATGAGGGGCGCCCTGAACCGTCGCACCACAATAATAAAGCGACGCATGTCCGGGGCGGACAGGAACAAAATCTCGAATAGAAGCAGTAGCAGTATCGTAAAAACGCAAAGTCACTCCCTTAGTCTATGCAAAGCTGAGCAAAGGCGCACGTTTTAACCAACGACACCCCGCGATAAGTGTGAGTAGTTACTACCCGTTACTCTTTATCTGCAACGGAAGAAGACGGATACACCAATGCTGTAGCAATAGCGGCAATGCCTTCACCTCGACCTGTTAGCCCCAAGCTATCAGTTGTCGTAGCAGTAACCGTTACCGGTGCGCCAACCGCCTTCGAAAGAACGTCATGAGCCTCCTGACGACGAGGAGAAAACTTGGGACGGTTGCCTACCAGCTGAACCGCAATATTACCAATCTCAAAACCAGAAGAACGCACAATCCGTGCAGCTTCCTCCAACAAGAAAATGCCAGAAGCACCTTTGAGTTCCGGACGGTCGACCCCAAAATTTGACCCTAAATCCCCCGTACCGCTAGCAGAAAAAAGAGCGTCAGCAGCAGCGTGAGCCACAACGTCACCATCAGAATGACCCGATAGCCCAACTTCTCCATCCCACAACAGCCCAGCAATCCACAGTGGTGTCTGAGGGTCTGTGCTAAAAGCATGAACGTCAATACCAATCCCAGTACGAGGAATTATCATTCTAGACATCAATCTTTCTCTGAAACAGCAGATAACTCATCTGCAAGTTTTAACGCTGAAGCTAACGCCAAATCCTCAGCAACAGTAATTTTTAGTGAACGGAAATCTCCAAGAACAGTTTTTACGGGGATACCGCACATTTCAGCAACAGAAGCGTCATCGGTAATCTCATCGCTTAAACCTTGTTCTTCAGCCTGCCGGTATGCGCCCAATAACGTTTTGAAATGGAAACCTTGCGGAGTCTGAACAGAACGCAACACAGAACGCTGCACAGTAGAACGCACGTAACCGTCTGCATCTACCGTCTTAATCGTATCGACAACCGGAAGAACGGGAATGACGGCAGCCTGCCCTGAAGATAATGACTGGCAGACCCGATGAAACACCTCAACAGGTGTAAAACTTCGTGCCGCATCGTGGATGAGCACGTGAGAAGGAGCGTCAGAAGAAAAGCCAGAACGCACGGGAGCATTGTCTAAAGCAGATAATGCTAAAGCAACAGACTCAGCACGGCTTGACCCGCCAGACACTGTAAGAGCACCATAGTTAGCAGCAATGTTCGTCAGAGCAGTATCATCGGTCGGAACAGTAACAACGATACGTGAAGCAACACCAGAAGCATCAACGCCAGCTAGAGCCCACTCTAATAAGGTCTTGCCAGAATGTTGAACAGCAGCTTTAGGGATACCGTATCCAAGACGAGTACCAGAACCAGCGGCAAGAATGACGACGGCGAACGACGCTACTGGAGATGTTCCAGTAACGTCGTCCGCCATCTGAGAAAAACTATCGGTATTAATCACAGCCATGAGCCTACCGGATAGAAAAGAATAAATATTCTAGATTTTTAGACGTCTTCGAGAATTTTATCGAGTTCTTTCTCAGCAGATTGTTCGTCAATATCTTTAGCCAAAGCGACCTCGGACGAAAGAATCTGACGAGCTTTAGCGAGCATACGTTTCTCACCAGCAGAAAGACCACGGTCGTTCTCACGACGCCATAAGTCACGAACGACCTCAGCAACCTTAATCACGTCGCCGGAAGCAAGTTTCTCAACATTCGCTTTATAACGACGAGACCAGTTTGCGGCTTCTTCAGTATCTTGAGCCTGCAGCACGTCAATAACTTCTTGCAAGCCGCGTTCGTCAACGACATCACGCATACCCACCATATCAACGTTCTCAGCAGGTACCTCAATCACAAGGTCGCCCTGAGCAACCTTGAGTTTTAAATACATTTTTTCTTCACCACGAATAGTGCGCATCTTAATTTCTTCGATTGTTGCAGCACCGTGGTGAGGGTAAACGACGGTTTCGCCAACCTCAAAAAGCATATGGATAAACCCCTTTCAGCTTAACTAGTCTATCATGGGAAGATTTAAGAACCACCAGAAGTAATTTTTAAGCCACAAAAACCTTATATTTAGCATTTATCCGCCTTTTCATCCGCCCTCCATTGAGCAGATACAGACGTTCCGTCGTTAAACCGTTAGACTGTATACGAAAGACCCTAATATTTTCAGTTGTATTGAGACACACACATTTACCTCAGCACAACGATTATGCTTCGTAACCATCAAGGAGTTCATGCCGTGAAGTTTGCCGTCTCCTCCACGCTCAAACGTGCAGCCGCTTGCACCACCATCGCACTTGCAGCGCTCACCACAACCGGCTGTGGATACATCTACACCCAGCCAACAACATTCCAATACTCACCCTCTGACGGCGTATCAGCAAACGTAGGAGACATTGCCGTACGTAACATTATGGTAATCGCAGAATCAGCAGACGCTGACGGGCGAGTTCTCGGAACTATCCTCAACAACGGCAAAGAAGACGCTACCGTCACCATCAACTTCCCTGCCGGTGCAGAAAACATCACCGTACCAGCAGGCAAAGAAATTCGTTTAGAAGATGAATCCCACAAACTCATCATCGACCCAGCTGGTGCTAACCCTGGACTCATGCTACTTGACGTAAAAGTCAGCTCCAACGGAAATAGCGAACCGGTAAACATTCCCGTACTTGACGGAACACTACCAGAGTACAAACCATTCGTTCCCAATGCCACAATGTCTAGCGCAAGCGCAACACCAGCAGAATCTAGCGGACACTAAAACACGGCACCACTTCTGTCATAAAAAGCTGGTGGGCATTCACATCACAGTGAGTGCCCACCAGCTTTTTTATCTGCCTATTAAACCGTAAAACCTAAGACTCAAACTTATAGCCCAAGCCACGCACCGTCACAACATAACGGGGGGTTGAAGGATCTGGCTCAATCTTTGAACGAATACGCTTAATATGCACGTCAAGAGTCTTCGTATCCCCCACATAATCTGAGCCCCATACACGGTCAATCAGCTGAGAACGTGTCAAAACTCGACCAGCGTTACGTAAGAGCATCTCCAGAAGCTCAAATTCCTTCAACGGCATTGTTACCGTCTCACCGTCAACAGTGACAACGTGCCGTTCAACGTCCATACGCACAGGACCAACTTCGACAGCGCTAGAAGCTTCTAACTCCTCACCGTCACCTTGACGACGCAACACCGCGCGAACACGAGCAATAAGCTCACGAGAAGAATAAGGCTTCGTCACATAGTCATCAGCGCCAAGCTCTAAACCAAGTACCTTATCAATCTCACTGTCTTTAGCAGTGAGCATAATGATAGGAACAGAAGACTGGGCACGTAGTTGCTTGCATACTTCCATACCCGACTGACCAGGAAGCATGACATCAAGAAGAACAAGATCTGCACCATTACGTTCAAACTCAACAACAGCGTCAATACCGTTATCAACGACCTGAACGTCGAACCCCTCACGGCCTAGCAAAAAGGCCAGAGGCTCGCTCAAGGCTTCTTCATCTTCAACAACCAAGATCCTAGCCATATAGTTATGTCCTTTACATTCAGAAAATATAGCTCTCAACAATGTTTGAGCCTCTACAAAAATTGTACGAGCACACCTCGTCTACGGCGCGGAGGTGACGCTCTCTGACCCCAATAAGTCATGCTCAGTTTGTTCATCAACCATCGGCAAAGACATCGTAAACGTAGATCCTTGCCCAACCTCTGACTCAAGAGATACCTCGCCACCATGCTGAGCCATCACGTGCTTGACAATACTTAGCCCCAAGCCAGTGCCGCCGGTCTGACGAGAACGAGCAGGATCAATACGATAAAAACGCTCAAAGATACGGTCTTGTTCCTCGCGAGCGATACCATTACCCTCGTCCGTCACAGAGATATAAATATTCTCTTCATCCTGACGAACAGAAACCGTCACATGCGTTGATTCAGGAGAATAACGGATAGCGTTCTCAATGAGGTTACGTAACGCAGTACCTAAAAGCTCAGGGTCTCCGTGCACCAAATGCTTCGCCCACCCTTGAGAACTCAACGTGATATTTTTACCCTCAGCAGTAATACGGTTTCTATCAATGGCACCGGTTATTAGGTCGTTGACGTCAACAAGCTGAGATTGACGCACCACATCAGCAGACTGCAACCGAGAAAGCTCAATAACATCTTGAACCAAAGAAGCTAAACGACGAGACTCTTTCTGTAACCGTTGTGAAAAATACTCTACTGATTCTGGGTCGTCTGAAGACGATTCGATGGCCTCTGCCATCAACCCAATAGCACCAACAGGTGTTTTAAGTTCATGAGAGACGTTGGCAACAAAGTCATTACGAATGGTTTGAACTCGAGCGATTTCGGTGCGGTCATCGGCAAGAACCAAAATATATTCATCACGCAAAGGAGCAACACGTAAATCAATGACAAGAGTACTCTTAGTCGTTACTCCACGGATTAAAGATATTTCACGTTCTGCGATAGTACCACCGCTACGAGCCTGACGAATCATCTCAATCATCTCTTCACACACGATGGTGTGCCCACGGACCAGCCCTAAAGCGTATGCACCGGGTGAAGCTTGAACCACACCGTCAACAGCATCAACCACCACATAGGCGCGACCAATTACGGCGAGCACTTCGGCAGCACCGTCTTGAATACTTGGCTCTTCAATATCCGCCCATTGCGCACGTTCACGGTCACTTTTAGTGACAGCCCACATGCTCAAGACACCAATTGCAAGACCAACCATAATAAAAATTAGAGCAATGAGGATAGGGTCCACAGACACCAGCTTATTCTTAACAGACGTAGAAGGAAAACTAGAAGAACATCAAAAGATGAATGTTCACCTGCAATTTCCCTTCCAGATAAAACGACGGCGCCCCTAGACAAGCTAGAGACGCCGAAGAAAACAATCTAGATATTATTTTTTGCCTTGGTTAGCAACAGCCTTAATTGCTTCAGCTGCAGCAGCAGGATCAAGATATTCACCAGCTTTAAGCGGTTGGAAATTCTCGTCCAACTCGTAGTACAGCGGAATGCCAGTAGGAATGTTCAAACCAGCGATGTCTTCGTCAGAGATACCTTCAAGATGCTTGACCAAAGAACGCAAGGAGTTACCGTGAGCTGCAACGAGAACAGTCTTACCAGAAGCTAGGTCTGGTTTAATGTCTGATTCCCAGTAAGGAAGCATACGCTCTAGAACGTCCTTGAGGCATTCGGTGCGAGGAGCGTTCTCGATATCAGCATAACGAGGATCGTTCGCCTGAGAGTACTCGTCGTTATCGTCGAGGGCAGGAGGCGGAACGTCATAAGAACGACGCCATGTCATGAACTGCTCTTCGCCGTATTTTTCGAGAGTTTCGGATTTGTTTTTGCCCTGTAGAGCACCGTAGTGACGCTCGTTCAAACGCCAGTTGCGTTTGACAGGAATCCACAGACGATCTGCAGCGTCAAGAGCGAGGTTTGCGGTATTGATAGCGCGACGTTGTAGAGAGGTGTGAACAACATCGGGAAGGATATTGCGCTCTTTGAGCATTTGGCCACCGCGTTGAGCTTCTGCTCGGCCCTGTTCGGTGAGGTTAACATCCACCCAACCGGTAAAGAGGTTGAGTTCGTTCCATTCGGACTGGCCGTGACGGAGTAATACTAGTTTGTAAGTCATATCTCCATTGTTCCACTACTATCCACACATGCAAAGGTATTCCCACTTAAAAATCCCTAAAAGTTCTGGAAAATACGCGACGAACATCAAGAAAAAACACAAGAAATCTTATAAATGCACTAATCAATGCACAATAGAGGGGTTTATGATGCGCGATAACAGCACACCATAAACCCCTCAGAATCTTTTTGCGTTTAGTTGTGTTTAATAGTCTTTATTGCGACGCACCGTAACAACCGGACGAACATCAGCCAAAAACACGCCAGCCGCAATAGCCGCAAAAAGCTGGAAGAACAAATTAGGGACACCACCTTGAGACAAGGTCAAAAGAGCCAGAGCAGAAGCCAAGACACTACCACCCGTTAAGGCGACCCAAAAAGTTTTAGTCCGCTTAAAAGCGCTTTGATAAGCACAGTCCGTAGCTCGAACAGCATCTAACAACGCCCATAAAGACAAACCAGCAACGACTAAAGCGAAAAGAGCAGATACGCCCCACTGAAAATACACAACAATAGATAGAGGACTCATACAACACAGCCTATCATTTGACTAAAACATCAAGAGCTTCACACAAATCAGCATATAAATCATCAACATGCTCAATCCCCACGGATAAACGAATCAACGACTCAGGAATGCTCTCTGGCTCCGACGGATGACGACGGCGACGCTCCACCAAGGACTCCACACCACCCAAACTCGTTGCAGGAGTCCACAACCGCAAACGCTCCACCACCTGCTGAGTCTGCACCGCATCAGCGTCAAGAACAATACACAGTACAGCACCAAAACCATTCATCTGCTGGCGAGCGCGCTCATACCCAGCATCCTCCGGAAGCCCCGGATAACGCACCTGTGCGACAACAGGATGCTCACTCAAACGCTGAGCCAGCTCCAGCGCATTATCCATAGAGCGTTCCATACGTAAAGACAATGTACGAATACCCCTCAACGCTAGCCATGCTTCCATTGGCCCAGCAATAGCGCCATGTAGCGTACGATAACGCAAAATAGCTTCCCGTAACGGCTGATGAGAAGTGACCGCAATGCCTAAAAGAACATCAGAATGCCCTGATAAATACTTCGTTGCAGAATGAACCACCACATCAGCGCCCAAAGCTAAAGGTTGCTGAACTAAACCTGTTGAAAAGGTATTATCCACCGCAGAAAGTACGCCAAGCCGTTGAGCAGCACTCAAAATCGTGGGTAAATCAGCGACTTCTAGCATCGGGTTAGTGGGACTCTCTAACCATAAAAGCGCTTCAGGAGCAGAATAATGAGGAGTTTTTCCAGCTAAATCATATTTTTGAGAGACTCTCTCTAAAGCATCAATCACTTCTTGAGTATTCTCAATATCTAAGCGAATCACCTCAGCAACACCACGGCGTTGCAAGTCTTCAGCGATTGTTGCTGAGCTCATGTATACGTGACGTGGAATCAGGATTGTTGCACCAGCAGGAACTAGATCCATAACCGCAGATATAGCTGCCATTCCTGACGAAAAGACAAGCCCAGGCAGAGATGCACCCTCAATACCAGCGACGACTTCTTCAAACCCGTTCCATGTGGGATTGTCAAAGCGTGCATACACTTTGTCGTGTTCAGGGTCTACAGTGCCTGCACCGCGATACGTCGAAGAAAAAATAACAGGAGGGTTTACCGGTGCATCGTGTTCTGGGGCTGGACGGCCGGCACTCACCACATATGTTGCTGAAGAAATGTCTTTTGCTGTACTCATACCCATTAGACTACGCTGAACATAACCATCCACGATAGTACGTACACTTTTTAACAGCAGAAAACATTTCTATTACTTACCGCAGAAGACACTTTTGAGCTAAGTACCTATTTCTATTGCTTTGATACTCTTATAAGCGTGAGCGAATCTCTAAACTATAGTGCACAGCACCACGCAACAGGACATCTAGGTAACGGCATATTCGTTGTCTTTGAAGGTGGCGATGGTGCTGGTAAATCTACCCAAGTCAAGCTTCTAGAGCAACGGCTACGCCAAGAAAACTACGATGTTATATGCACCCGTGAGCCGGGAGGCACCCCCATAGGAGAGAAACTGCGTCAGCTTGTCCTCGAACATACTGAAACAGCCATTGACGCACGGACCGAAGCGCTCATCTTTGCTGCATCACGTGCTGCGCATGCTCAACAGCTTATCCGTCCAGCCTTAGCAGAAGGTAAAATTGTGCTATGTGACCGATACATTGATTCCTCAGCTGTCTATCAAGGTATCGGGCGAGAACTTGGCCAAGAAAACATCACAAACCTTTCACTCTGGGCCACTGAAAACCTGCACCCAGATATTACGTTCCTTCTCGACCTGCCCTTAGAAAAAAGCCGACAACGCACTCATCGTCGCGGGCAGCAAGACCGTCTAGAAGCAGAGCCAGATAGCTTCCACCAAAAAATACAGCAAGCTTTCAACGATTTACCGCATTCTGCTTCTGCAAAAACACACCATTATGTGTGTATTGATGCGCAACAAGATATTGAACAGATGCACCAAAATATCTATGACCACCTCATCCGACATATTCAGGAGCAAGGATGAGTATCTGGGACACACTTATCGGGCAGCCAGAAGTCGTAGAGCAACTCCGTCAACAAGCACAATTAGAACGCCCTACACATGCTTGGCTTTTCACCGGACCACCCGGTTCAGGGCGCTCAACCGCCGCACGAGCTTTTGCAGCATCCTTACTCTGCGAAGAACCCAATACTCAGCTGCGCGGATGTGGTGTATGCAAAACCTGCCATAGCGTTTTACGTGGCACCCACGCAGATTTGACGCACTTTTCTACTGAAAATATCAGCATCAAAATTGAGCAAGCACGAGAACTCGTCACCAAAGCTCAAGATAGACCTGCGGTAGGTCGCTGGCGCATTATCATCGTCGAAGATGCTGATAGGATGCCAGAAAGAACATCTAACGTTCTTCTCAAAGCTATTGAAGAACCGCCAGAACACACCATCTGGATTCTTTGTGCACCCTCCCCCGTTGATGTTCTGGTGACGATTCGTTCTCGTTGTAGGCCTGTCACCCTACGAGTACCGGATCGGGAAGAAGTGGTTAAACTCCTTGCTGGTGTTGAGGGATACCCCGAAGCTCTTGCCCGTCATTGTGCGTCATTAGCACAAGGACATATTGGGGTTGCCCGCCATCTTGCACGATCAGATAAAGCACGTCAACGCCGTGAACAGGTAGTTCGTATGCCTATTTTTCTCTCGTCTGTTCCAGCAGCAATGCATGCTGCTCAAGAGCTAGTAAACATCGCTCAAGAAGAAGCTGATCATACGTCAAAAGAACGACATGAACGAGAATTACAAGAACTTTTGAGAACTCTTGGAATAACAGAAGACGAAAAAATAACACCCAATGTTAAAGCTCAGATTCGTCAGTTAGAAGAAGAGCAAAAACGTCGTAGTCGGCGAATGGCTACCGACACGCTAGACCGTTTTCTGATTGATTTACAGACAGTATTTAGAGATGTGCTAACGATACAGCTTGGTACTGGTTCTGCACTGATTAATACTCACCTCACCGCAGAATTACATGATTATGCGCAACGAATGAGCCCAGAACAGGCACTCGGACATTTAGATACTTTGACGCTAACACGTAAACGTATTTCAACGAATGCTAGCGCAAAACTCGCTTTTGAAGCGATGATGTGTTCCTTTATTCAACGATAGTCAACCGTGTTATAGGAAAAGAAGTCTCGAGTGAAGACCAATGGCCGTTACATGCAAATCTTCTAAATTTTTAGAGTATAGAATTTTATCTGCTCTCATGCTTTCAGAAGCGTCTGAGGGAATAAAAACAATAGCATCTCCGTTTCTGGTGTATACAGCAACAGGAAGGCTCTCATCGGCGTCTCTAGTTGCAGTCTCTGGTGCTATTCCTGCAATTCTTGTAGGAATATTAGGCTCTCCACAAGTTGAGAAGCTCAACAGGCAAAAAATCATTGCTTACTCTAACATTCTGCAATCTATTCTATTAATAACGTTGCCTCTGACATGGGCTTCTGCCGGTGTTTTTGCGATGATGGTTATCTCTTTTATTTCTTCTAGCGTAGGTGCATTAGAACGGCCTGCGATGTACTCTAGCCTGCCTCTGATCTTTGGAGAGAACTATCAAGATTTTATCGGTAAAAGAGCCGGTGTCTCATTCTTCATGCAATCAGTTAGCCCCGTGATAGGTGGCGCTTTAGTAGGTTTTATCGGCGCTTCGCACACACTTGTCATCTGTGGCATTCTCTATGGTGTATATGCTTTGCTCATATACACCATCAAAAATTTTGATACAGACTATAAAAATCGGGCCGAAAAACATCAAGGCCAAAAGAATATCGACATGGTCAAAGCGGGCATTGAGATAGCCAGAAATATCCCAGCATTAAAGACCCTGTATATTTTCTGGTTCTTCTCAATGGCAGCAGTTCCTATTGGTGTTCTTTCTGCAGTTCCATACGTGAGCGAAAATTTAGGGCTAACCAGTTTTGAGTTTGGGATTGCGTCAGCTTGCTATGGTGTAGCAACGATTTCTAGTTCTATAATCGCTGGCAAAATGAAGTTCCGAGGAGGAGCACGATCCTGGCTTCTAGCATCTGGAACAATATACGGACTCACCAATATGCTGATGGGCTTTGAACCCCAATTTCTGATGTTTTGCATCTTATGGTTCATATGGGGTCTTGCGTATGGCCCAGAAGAAGTTGTTGGCAACTTAGTATTTGTTCAATCTGCACCAGAAGAGTTTCAAGGGCGATTGTTTTCTCTTATGACAGTTGTCATGACCGGCGGAATGCTCATCGGAAATTCACTCGTTGGCCCGTTATCGGATAGGTTAGGTCCTCAATGGGCAATGGTTTTAGCTGGCGTCATTTTTATCACCTCAACAATATGCAGTTTCGCGTTCGGTCAAGGAGCACGAGAAATTGCTACTATCTCGATGACTTCTACCAAACCTACCAGCGATGAGGTTCGCTAAACATCGGTGAAATACGCAAACATACTATCGTTGAGGGACGCCATCTACATAAATATGGTTTGGAAGTAACGTCTGCTCATCCAAAATCAGGATATCTCCCGAATACCCTGGAGCAATTCGCCCATAGCTTCGCCCCACACCAATAGCATGAGCAGCATGAGACGTTGCCGAAGCAACTGCAACATCTAATCCCACACCAACAGAACGTACAGCGTGCTGCACGGCGTAGTCCATCGTCAAAGTAGAGCCAGCAAGAGAATCCCCGTGTACTAAACGAGCAACACCATTTTCGACCTTGACATCTAAAGTACCCAAAATATACAAGCCATCCGGGTTACAAGCAGCTGACATCGCATCAGTTACCAAGACAATACGTTCTGGAGCCTCACGGAAAAGAGTATGTACTACTGATGGGTGGACATGAATACCGTCATTAATAACTTCTAGAGACACAGATTGTTCTTCTAAAGCGGCGATCACCGGACCGGGGGCACGATGGTGAATACCGTTCATCCCATTAAACGTGTGGGTCAGGAGTGAAGCGCCTGCAGCAAAAGCTTGCTGAGCTTGCTCATAGGTGGCGTTTGTATGGCCAACAGCTACAGCTGTTCCAGCACTCGTAAAACGTTGTATTGCGGATAAAGCACCATGACGTTCGGGGGCTAAAGTAATCTGTCGGAGGTGCCCGTCTGAAGCTTCAAGTAGTCTCTCAACGTCTTCAGCTAATGGGTCCTTGAGCAGTTTTTCGGGGTGGGCACCCTTATGTTGTGGGTGAAGAAACGGCCCTTCGGCGTGGAATCCAAGAACCTGCTGATCGTCTTTGAGTAGCTGTTGAAAAGTGTTCAGAGCGCCTGCCATATGTTCTATCGAGTTCGTCACGAACGATAAGACGCTTCGAGTTGTTCCATGCTGACGGTGGGCGTTGAGTGCAACACGTGCAGTATCAAGATTTGCCTCATCATAGGCATGCCCTCCCCCGCCATGATGATGTATATCAAGATATCCGGGAACGACGGGAGCACCCTGCGCATCAACAATACGGGTATCAGGGGTTTGTTTTGTCTTCCATTCAGAGGTGCTCAGAATATCGGTGATTTTTCCGTCCTCTACGAGAACTGCGCTATCGGGATAAACGCCGCCAATGGTTCCGTCGTAGACGGTTGCTGAATGAATCAGAAGAGAAGACATGGTATATATTCACACCTTTAGAATGTTATAAATCAACAATTTTGAGGTTATAGCCGAGGTTTTGGACTTCCTCAGCAAGTTCTGGTTGTAGCTGAGAGTCGGTAATCACTTCTGAGATGTTTTCGACTCCGCCCACACTAGAGAATGAGCGTTTTCCAAACTTTGAAGAATCAGCAACAATAAAAGTTTTTTCTGCACGTGTTGCCATCGCAGAGTTCACCATGGCCTCATATTCGTTCACTGTTCCTGGGCCGTTCTGGTCAAAACCGTTCACCCCGATAAATGCCAAATCGAGGGAGATGTTTTTGAGCATGTCGGTCGCAAAAGGTCCGGTGATTTCGTAGGAGTAGCTGTTGACTTCACCGCCGATGAGAACAATTTTGATACATGAGTTCTCGGCGAGCGCATAAGCGATGTCTACGGCGTTGGTGACAACGGTCAGAAGAGGTTGAGCGGGGGTAAGTTCAACATCTTGGTGTTGGTAGACCCATTGTGATAGTTCGCGGGCGACTTCTCCGACGGTGCTACCTCCTGTAAAGCCAATAATCATGCCAGGTTGTAGATGCTCGATAGCAGCACGTGCGATAGCGGTTTTTTGTGGTAGGTGAGAAGAGTCTCTACGGCTCATAGGGCTGGCGAGGACGTTTTGGTTACTTTGTGCTCCACCACGGGTTCGTTGCAGAAGACCTTCGCCGGCGAGGTAGTCGAGGTCTCGTCGGGCTGTTGCCGCTGAGATGTCTAGGGCGTCAATAATTTCGTTGACGCTCAGGCACTGGCGTTCGTTGAGGAGTTCCAGTATTTCGGCATGTCGTTGGCTGCGCATCGTCGGTCGTGTTCCATTCACTATGAGCTAGTTATTTGAGGTTATTCTCAACGCACTTTAACCGGCGAAGACGCTCAATAGTCGGGCGGCTTCTGCGCTTAACGCTTCTCGTGCAGCACCCAAGTATTTGCGGGAGTCCACAACTGTTGGGTTTTGGTGAAGGTATTGTGCAATAGCTTCAGTAAAGAAACTGTTAAGGTGTGTTGATACATTGATTTTAGTCATACCTGAGCGGATTCCTTGGAGAATCTGCTCATCGCTGACACCAGAAGATCCGTGAAGGACGAGTGGGACCCCTGTAGATTCACGTAATTGTGTGATGAGTTCGTGGTCTAGTCGTGCGGTGCGTTCGGTCATGGCGTGTTCGCTACCGACGGCAACAGCTAGGGTGTCTACCCCTGTGGTTTGTACAAACTCGTGTGCTTCGGTGGGGTCGGTGCGTACACCAGGGGTGTGGGCGCCTTTTTTGCCTCCGATTTCTCCAAGTTCGGCTTCTACGCTGGCGCCGTTGCGGTGGGCGTACTCTACAACTTTGACCGTGGCGGCGAGGTTTTCTTCATACGGTAGGGTGGAGCCGTCGTACATGACGGAGTTAAAACCGAGGTCGATAGCTTGGCAGGCTAAGTCTACTGATTCGCAGTGGTCTAGGTGTACTGCGATGTTTGCGGTGGAGAGTTGTGCGATGTCGATCATGGCTTGCCCCAGTGGGGTGAGGTTGCCGTGGAAGTTGATGCAGTTATGGCTTAGCTGCATGATAACGGGTAAGCCTGTTGTTTCGGCTGCTTGTGCGATGGCTTCTGCTGTTTCTAGGTGGACGACGTTGAAGGCTCCAATTCCTCTGCGGTTTTGGTCGGCGGAGCGTACGAGGTCGATGGTGTTGATTTGTGGCATGGTTTTCTTTCCTGTCGTGGTTGTGTTCAGGGGATAAAGGTTTGGGTTAGCGGATTTTTTCCATCAGGATGTTGGTGTTGAGGGATTCCCATTCGGTGCCAATAGCTCCGGCGATAGGTTGTGTGAGCGCTGAGGCAGACCAGCAGATTGCTCGGCGGAGGAGTTCTTCGGTGGGAAGTTTGTCGATGAGTCCGGTGGCGAGTGCTGCGACGAGTGCGTCTCCGGCGCCGGTGGGGTTACCTTGCAGTGGTTGGGCGAGTTTGGCGCGGTATGCCTGATGGTGGTTGATGAAGTACAGTCCGTCTTCTGCGCAAGAGACGATGATGTTTTGAGCGCCGAGGTTTTGAAGTTTTTTGACAGCGGTGAAGAGTTCGTCTGATTGGGTGGCTTCGAGAAGTTCAGAGTAGTTGGGTTTGAGGTAGTCGGCGTGTGCTTGGGCGGCGTCGAGGAGGTGTTTCCCTGAGGTATCTACGATGAAAGTGCTGCCGTAGCGTTGGCAGAGCGTGCTGATGTCGTTGATGAGTGTGGTGGGTGCTGCTGGTGGGAAAGAACCAGAGAGTGTTACGGCACAGTGCTCATAGTGTTTGAGGGTGTCTTCTAGGGTGTTGAGGATTCCTTCATACACGTGGGTTGGGTGTTCTGCACCGTTTTCGTTGATGATGGTGGTGGAGGAGTCGTGTTTTTGGTGTATTGCGTAGGTGCTACGTAGGGGTGTGGGGGTAGGGGTAAAAGCCGTGTGCACACCGTCGTTGAGGGGGTGCGTTGTGTTGCGTTGCTCAGTTTGTCGTTGGTGAAGCTCTTGGAGAGATTCGTGACAGATGGGCCCTAGAGCCACGGCCGTATAGCCTTGTTCGGCGGCGACGTTGGCGACGTTGAGTCCTTTACCTCCGAGGCGACGTTGAGCGGCGGGAATGCGTAGTGTTGATTCTGCGCTGAGGTGCTCGATGGTGATGGTGATGTCTAGTGCGGGGTTGAGCGTGATAGCGACAACGGCTGATGTGTTCATGGCTTTTACCTCTACCTTCAGTTTGTGTTTAGTTGAGGATGACTGAGCGTGTGAGGTTGCGTGGCTGGTCGGGGTCTAGCTCGTTGGCTAGGGCTGTTTCGAGTGCTACGAGGTGTTGGCGTGCAAGGTCTGCCATGGGGTCTAGATCTTGGTTTTCGAAGCGTGCGCCGGTGGCTTCTACTTGTTCGCGAAGGCCTGCTGGTGCTTGTCCGAATTGCCAGGTGATACGACCTTTTGAGGCGATAGCGATGGGGCCGTGTCGGTATTCCATGGAGTTGTAGGATTCTGTCCATTTTTGCGAGGATTCACGCATTTTTAGTGCCGCTTCGGTGGCGATGGGTGCTGTCCAGCCGGTGCCGAGGAATGAGTATTGTTCTGCGTTGATGAGTTCTGGATCTAGTGGTTCGGATAGTGCTCGTTCGCAGTCTTTGATGGCGTTTTGGCAGATGTCGCGGCTGTGGATGGAGGAGCGGAGGAGCATGAGTGCGGTGGTGGCGAAGCGGGTTTGTACGACGGATTGTTCGTCGGCGAAGCCGAGGTCTATGACGCGGTCTGCTAGTTCTGCTACGGGTGAGTCTGCGACTCCGACAAGTACGGTGATGGGTTTTTTCCCTTTGACGGATTCCATGAAGGTGATGATTTCGCTGGTGGTTCCGGAGCGGCAGATGATGAGGTATTCGTCGTAGTCGCGTTCGGTGGGTACTTCGGTTGCGGTGAAGGCGTCGGTGATTCCGTGTCCTTCGTTTTCGCGTAGTGCGGCGTAGCTTTGTGCCATGAACCAGGATGTTCCGCATCCTACGGCTGCGACTTTTGTGCCGTCTTGGGGTAGTGCTGAGGTGTCTAGTTCGAGTGCTTGTGCCCAGGTTTGTGGTTGGCTGAGGAGTTCTTCTTTCATGTGGGCGCCGGGGGTTGTCATAGTTGTGGCCTTTCTGTGTTTGGTGTTGGGGTTTTTCTCAAAATCCATCACCCAATTAATCAAAAGTTTTCACAATTATGATTACATATGATTCTTTTGGTGTCTACAAGAATTATTTTCAATCAGCCACGTTTACTCGCCAACACTCCACCAAAAACCCTAGAAACCAAGAAGATTACCCTAGAAAATCGGCATTTAACACGGAAAGCGTGTTACTAAAAGTCAGAAATCACTTTATTTAACAAAGTGACTAATTTTGATTATTTTGCGAAAAGTTCACTCAACTTGCTTTACATCAGTCATTTTCAATCATTATGATGGCTTGTGTAACAGTTGAGAAAGATGAGGTGGTCTCAATGACCTTCGTACCAGACGTTGTTTCAGCCCAACGCACAGCAAAAGACTGGAGAGAAGCCATCAGCATCGTTGGTGAACTCTACGAAGAAGCCGGAATAGCGACCAAAGAATATACCGAAGCAATGATCAAAGGTGTCGAAGACTTCGGACCATATATGGTCTTCATCCCCGGCATTGCCATGCCCCACGCAAAAGCAACCAGCGGAGTCCTCAAAGCAGGAACAGCAGTCGTCACACTAGCTACCCCCGTAAAATTCGGCAGCAAAAACAACGACCCCGTCGACTTCCTCATTTCTTTCGCATCCGAAAGCACCGACGGACACATGGAAAAAATCCAAGAACTAGCAGACGTCCTCGGACAACAAGAACTCATCGAAAAGGCCCGTCAGGCGAGCAGCGACATTCAACTGATGGAAGTTTTCACCCAATAAAACAACACAAAGAAAAGGTAATAATCATCATGATTTCAATTGCAACCGTATGCGGCATGGGACTCGGAACCTCTATGATGCTCGCAAGCCAAATCCGCACCCTCCTCAACGCAGAAAACATCGACGCAAAAGTACAAGCCATCGACCTTGGCTCCTTCAAATCACAACCCTCAGACATCGTCGTCACCACCACCGGAATGGCAAAAAACGTTGAAGGAACCAAAGCAATCGTCGTACTCATCGACAACCTCATCGACAAAAATGAAGTCAAAACCAAAGTACTCGCCGCAGTAAACGACTTCACCGCAGGCAACTAGCCACACCACTCCCCATTCCCCATATAGCTTGAGGTAGAAGCAATGAACTCTCTCCTTGACTTTTTCGTACAACTCATCCAAATCCCCGCAATCATCGTCGGATTCATTGCGTTCATTGGATTAGTCGCACAGAAAAAAGCAGCCGATGAAGTCATCACCGGCACCATCAAAACAGCACTATCACTACTTATCATCGCCGGCGGTGCAACAGTCCTCATCCAAGGCCTAGCACCCATCCAAAAGATGTTCGAGATGGCATTCCCCGCCAGCAACATCACCACATTCGTCACCTTCGACGAAGCCGTCGTCTCAGCAGTACAAACCGGACCAGTAGCAGCCCTCGGCTCACAAATTGGTCTCACCATGCTCTTCGGCTACATCGTGCACCTACTCCTCGCACGATTCACCCCATGGCACTACGTCTACCTCACCGGACATATGATCTGGGTACACGCCGGCGCATTCACCATCGCCATCTACCAACTCGGACTAGGCCCCGTATGGACCGTCATCATCGCCTCCCTCATCGACGGCGCATACATGACATTCGCCCCCGCCATCGCACAACCCTTCGTCCGTCGTATCACCGGCGGAAATGACGTCGGCTTCGCACACGGACAAACCCTCCTCAACGTCCTCGCCGGATACCTCGGCATGGTCGTAGGAAACAAAGAAAAATCCACCGAAGACATCAAACTCCCCGAGAAACTCTCATTCTTCCGCGACGTTGCAGTATCCACCTCCATCGTCATGATGATTGTCTCACTCGGCTCAGCACTAGCAGCAGTCAGCTCCGCAGGAGTAAGCGCCTTCGAAGCACCCGTAGCAGACGGCGGCATCTCCGACGGACAAAGCTGGGTCATCTTCTCCTTCATGATGGCCATGCAATTCACCGCAGGTATGCTCATCCTCCTCTACGGTGTCCGCATGCTCATCGGCGAAATCGTTCCCGCATTCGAAGGTATCTCCCAAAAAGTTATCCCCAACGCCATCCCCGCGCTGGACGTTCCTGTACTCTTCGCCTTCGCCCCCAACGCACTACTCATCGGCCTCATCTCAGGTCTCATCGGCCAAATCACCGGCATGGTTATCTGCGTTGCACTAGGTTGGCCAGTACCAATCCCCTCCATGATCGTTGCATTCTTCGCATCCGGTACCGCAGCAATCTTCGCAAACTCTACCGGCGGACGAACCGCAGCATGGCTAGGAGGCTTCCTCTGGGGATTCCTCGGCTGGATTCTCATCTCTTTCGCCTACCACATCAACGCCTTCGGCGACCTGCCCGCCCTCGGCGCATCAGGACTAGGCTTCACTGTTCCTGACGCCATCGTACCGGGCATCATCATCCACTGGATTGGACAACTTCTCGGCATCCTCGCCTAAGAACACTCCCCCAATCCACATCACATACCCCCCCATTCGACTCATACATCGTAAAGGATGGTCATCATGTCACAGCTACTGGATAGCTACTACCAACAAATCATCTCACTTCTCGAAAAAATTCGTGAAGAAGAAGTCCCCACCATCGACAAAGCCGCACAAGCTATCGCAGAACGCGTAGCACAAGGCGCACGCATCTTCGCTTTCGGCGCTTCACACTCCAGCCTTCCCGTACAAGACATCGTCTACCGTGCCGGCGGACTCATGCTCATCAACCCACTCTACGCACCCGGTGTTGAAGCACTCACCACACGCCCAACCACCCTCGGGTCGCAGATGGAACAGATGCCCGGATACGCTGAAGTAGTGCTCAACAATGCACCACTCAAAGAAGGAGACGTCCTCATCGTAGTCTCCGTCTCCGGACGTAACGCGCTCCCCGTAGAGCTAGCACGTGAAGCACGCGCTCGCGGTATTTTCGTCGTAGGACTCACCTCCTCTAAATACACCGAAGCCGTCACCTCACGTGTACCCGACGGAACCAAACTCAAAGACCATGCAGATATCCTCATCGACAACCAAGTAGATGCAGGAGACGCAGTGCTGAGCCTAGAGGGCGTGCCTCAGAAGTTCACCCCTGCATCTGGAGTCACCTCCACCGCAATCTTGCATTCACTATCTGCAGGCATTATCGAGAATCTTGTGGCACAAGGTATCAGCGCACCAGTATTCCTCGCTGCAAACCTTGACGGCGGTGCAGACTGGAACGCACAGCACATGGCTGAGAATAAGGACAAAATCTTCTACCTCAACTAAGAAGATATATAACTCTTCACAAGCAGTATGAAGCGGTGGTGTTCTCTCATCTTTTGAGAGAACACCACCGCTTTAAATATGGGGAAAGTGAGCAAACCGCTCAACACATATTAGTTCCTAAAACCGTGAACAGGAGAAGGAATTCTTCCACCGCGAGCCGCAAATAGTTCAGAAGATTCAGCGTGGATGGGCATCACAGGGGCCCGCCCTAGAAGCCCACCAAACTCCACCATCTGCCCGACCTCAAGACCAATAGCAGGAATAACACGCACCGCAGTTGTCTTATGATTCATGACACCTATTGCAGCTTCATCAGCAATCATGGCAGCAATCGTAGATGCTGACGTATCACCGGGAATAGCGACCATGTCTAAACCGACAGAACAAATGGCTGTCATCGCTTCGAGCTTATCAAGAGTAATTTTCTGTGCGGCAGCTGCTTCAATCATGCCAATATCTTCTGATACTGGGATGAAAGATCCAGATAGCCCACCCACATGAGAGCACGCCATCATGCCACCTTTTTTCACAGCATCATTGACTAACGCTAAAGCAGCAATTGTGCCGTGTGTGCCAACACTCTCTAGGCCCATCTCCTCAAGGATATGTGCCACAGAATCCCCCACCTCGGCGGTAGGGGCAAGGGATAAATCAACGATGCCGAACTGAACTCCTAGACGTTCTGCAGCGAGGTTTCCGACGAGCTGCCCAACACGAGTAATTTTAAAGGCCGCTTTCTTCACTGCTTCTGCGCATGCGTCAAAAGATTCGCCACGGACTCGTTCAAGAGCACGTTTGACAACACCGGGTCCAGAAACTCCTACAGAAATAACGGTGTCAGCTTCTTGTACACCGTGGAATGCACCGGCCATAAAAGGATTATCAGATACAGCATTCGCAAAAACCACAAGTTTAGAGCACGCAAAACCATGTTTATGAGCTGAGCCTTCTGCCGTTTGACGAATAACCTCGCCCATCTTAGCGACAGCGCTCATATTAATGCCGGCTCGAGAAGACCCAATATTAACCGACGCGCACACAACGTCCGTTTCGTTGAGAGCTCGTGGAATACTCTCAAGCAAACGGCTATCTGCAGGAGTCATACCTTTATCGACAAGGGCGCTGAAACCACCGATAAAATCTACCCCAGTGGCTTTCGCTGCAGCGTCCAAAGCTTTCGCGTATTCCACGTAGTCCGTTGCGTCGCTCGCCCCAGCCACTAAAGAAATAGGGGTCACAGAGATACGTTTATTAATAATGGGAATGCCCAGTTCGGCTTCAATGCCCTCAACAACTTCAACAAGTTTTTGTGCGCGTTGAGTAATTTTTTGGTAAATCTTTTGGCAGGCAACCTCGGCCTGCGCATCAGCACAGTCCAGCAGAGAAATACCCATCGTTACCGTACGAATATCAAGCTTATCCTCCTCAATCATTTGCAGAGTTTCGAGGATATTAGCGTTACGATCAAAAACCATCACAAACTCCTAGAGGGTGTGCATTGCGTCGAAAATAGCTTCAGATTGAATACGAATTTTCAGACGCTGTTCCTCTTCTACACTGCGCATAGCCTCTTGTAGTTCTTGGATACTTTGAGTTTCGTCATCGAAACGTCCGTGCAAAATCATGGTGAAATAATCGTCCATAAGAGTCTGCGAAATATTGAGAATATTTACCTGATTCTTTGCCAATTCTGTGGCAACAGCTGCCACAATTCCTTGATGGTCGTGTCCGGTAACAGTCAAAATGATATTCATGGGGGTCTTTCTTTTGGCTCAGTAGCTGAGTCTATATGTATGCGGCGATGTAGGCTTCGCCAACACCGCTCATAGTGGTGGGGGTATCGCTGCCAGCATGTAACAGTGATTCTGTAGCACCGAGAGTGAGCTGAACGTTAGGGGTGCTTATCGCCAGTTCTCCGCTTGTGCCAATCACTGCAGCAGCACCTTTAAAGGTATAAGAAACGCTCTGACCTTGAGAAAGTTTAACGCGTGTTACGCTCAATCGTGGATCCCACATGCTAAACACCCCAAGAGTGTCATCATCAGGTTGAGCACGCTGAACCACCGGCGCATCCTGTTGCACCGCAAGAATACGGATGAGCTCTTCAACATCAATATGCTTGGGGGTGAGCCCTGCTCTCATGACGTTATCGGAAGGGTTCATCAGTTCAATCGCTGTACCTGATACGTACGCATGAACTTGCCCGTCTGGAGTATACGCAGAATCGCCAGGGTGCAAGTGCAAAAGGTTCATCACCATCGCAACCAGCGCCCCAATATCGGCAGGGTGCTTCTGCTGAAGAAGTTGCATCAACTGTGCAACATCGTAAAGGACGCCCTCTACAACAGTAGGGTTCTGTTCTAACCATTGAGCAGTATGAGATAGCGTCACCTCTAGGTGACGCTTCGCGTCAGCTGTATCCATACGTAAAATAGCGGCAAGAAGTTCTTTATCGTTAGGTGCTGTTAGTAGAGGTAGAAGCCACTGAAGGTCAAATACCTGCGCAATATGTTGCAACTCTTCAACAGGACGTACACCGGTCAGAATTGTCATATCAGATAGAGCAATAACGGTCTCCGGCTTGGAATGCTCATCTTTGTAATTTCGATGCGGGGCGTCTAGAGGAATATTCTGTTCGTTTTCGGCATGGTATCCTGCGAGCGCTTGTTCAGGCGTTGGGTGGACTTGAATAGAAAGAGGGGCGTCAATAGCAAGAATCTTAAAAAGAAATGGAAAAGTTGTGCCCTCATAGTCAGAAGGTAAGAAACGTTTGGGATCTTGTTCAACGAGGGTATTAAGACCTATACGTTCTCCGTCAATTAACACATATGATGGGGCAGCGTTATGTGCACCGACCCAAAGTTCTGCTTCTGGTTGTGTTGAAGGAGTTTCTTCTCCTCGCATTTTTGCTAAGGCGGTCAAAGAACCCCAAGCGTAGTTCTGTATTGTGTTTTCTAAACGTATTAGTTCACCCATAGAGTCCATCATATCCTTATCTATACTCTCGGGATTGTTTCATCAGCCAGAAGCATTTTTCAGTGTTTATAGCCATACCCTGAGAAAATAGTCCGGTATTACTGTGAGAAACAGTTAGAATAACCCCGTGAATACAATTGATCTAACCGCATCCTTTAAAGCGTACGATGTTCGCGGCATCGTTGGGGAAACTATTACTGAAGAAACTGTCCGTGCTACGGCAGCTGCATTCGTTGATGTTCTAGAACTTTCTGGTCAGAATGTCCTCGTAGGTAGCGACATGCGCCCATCTGGCGAAAGCTTCACCGAAGCGTTCGCTGAAGGTGCTACTGCTCGTGGGGCAAACGTCATCAAGATTGGCCTTATTTCTACCGATGAGCTGTACTTTGCGTGTGGTGTAGAAAATGCTGCTGGCGTTACCTTCACCGCAAGCCATAACCCAGCAGAATACAACGGCATGAAAATGTCTAAGGCTGGTGCCGTACCTATTTCTTCTGAAACCGGACTTTTTGACGTTCGTGACCGCGCCCAAGACTATCTCAACGAAGGGTCTATTCCTTCAGTAGAGAATGTTGGCTCTGTCAGCGAAAAAGATGTTCTCAAAGACTACTCAGAATATCTACGTAACCTCGTTGACCTATCGAATATTCGCCCTCTTAAGGTTGTTGTCGATGCAGGTAACGGCATGGGCGGCATGACCACCCCAGCAGTTCTTGGCAACTCCATTCTTCCTGGTCTACCTCTAGAAATTGTTCCACTCTATTTTGAGCTCGATGGAACTTTCCCAAATCACCCAGCTAACCCACTAGAACCAGCAAACCTCGTTGATTTACAAAAAGCTGTTGTAGAACACGGTGCAGATATTGGTCTAGCTTTTGACGGTGACGCAGACCGTTGCTTCGTCGTTGACGAAAAGGGTGAACCGGTTTCTCCTTCTGCCATTACCGCTATTGTTGCCGAACGAGAAATTGCTCGTGCTCAAGCTGAAGGCGTTGAAGAGCCCGTTATTATCTATAACCTCATTACGTCTAAGGCTGTACCTGAACTTGTGGAGAAGAAGGGCGCTCGCGCCGTAAAGACTCGTGTGGGTCACTCTTTCATTAAGGCTGTTATGGCTGAAGAAAATGGTGTCTTTGGTGGCGAGCATTCTGCTCACTATTATTTCAAGGATTTCTTCAACGCTGATACTGGCATGCTCGCAGCAATGCATGTTTTGGCTGTTCTTGGTTCTTCCGAGAATTCTCTTTCTCAGATTGCGGCGGAGTATTCTCCATATGTGGCTTCTGGCGAGATTAACTCTGAGGTTGCCGATAAAGACGCCACTATTGCTCGTGTGGTTGAAGCGTTGGGTGATGCTGTTGAGGTATCAACCATGGACGGTACCACTTTTGAGCACCGCTCTGAGGGATGGTGGGCTAACCTTCGCCCATCGAACACTGAGCCGTTCTTGCGTTTGAATTTGGAAGCTCCCGATCAGCAGACGATGGAACGTGTTCGTGATCAGATTCTTAGCATTGTACGTGCTAGCTAATTAGTTGGTTTTGTTCACATTAAAGTGAAGAAGTTGCCCTGACGTTTTGAGCGTCAGGGCAACTTCTTTTTTAGGGGAAGAGAATTAGTGTTGTGCTGCGCGGGCGGTGTCGCGAAGCATCCATTGGTCAGGTCCAAAGATTTCGTATTGGATACGAACACCGGGGATACCTGCGTCGATGAGTTGGCTTCTTGCGTTCTTCATGAAGGGAAGAGGCCCGCAGAGGTATGCCATGGCGTTGGGGTCGATGTCGAGTTGGGTGATATCTAGTCGACCTTGGTGTTCTCCGTCGTGGGACTCTTCGAAGAATCGCACAATTTTTCCGTTCTGGAGTGAAGAGACGAGTTTTTCTGCTTCTTCACGTAGTGGCCAGCTTTCGGGGGTGCGGTCACTATGTACGAGGACGACTTCGCGGGTGGAGTTTTCGCGTACCATTTCGTCGAGGAAAGCAATCATGGGGGTGATGCCGATACCTGCAGAGAAGAGGTAGAGGGGGCTAGTGCCGTTGTCTCCGAACCCGCCGAGGGTGATGTCGCCGTAGGGGTTGGAAAGCTGGATGATGTCGCCGACTTTGAGTGCGTGGTGAATTTTTGTCATTTCGCCGTTGGGGTCAAGTTTGCTGGCGATACGGCGTTGGTTTTCTCCGGCTGGTAGCAGGGTGTATTGTCGGGCTTGTTTGAGTCCATCTTCAGCTTTTGCGATGAGGCTGACGTATTGTCCTGCTTTTGCGGGGGTGAGGGGTACGTCGTTAGCTGCTTCAAAAGTCATATCGACGACGTTATCGCCGGTTTCTACACGTTTGATGAGGCGGAAGGGGGCGTGCATGACGTCATTTGCTTGGGAAGCGTAGAGGCCTTTTTCGATGTTGATGAGGGCGTTACCCATGAGCCAGTATACTTCGCTCCATGCTTCAGCTACTTCGGGGGTGCAGGCGTCTCCGAGGTCTGCTGCGATGGCTTCGAAGAGGTATTTGTAGACGGTGGTATATTCTACGGCTTGGAGTCCGAGGGATGCGTGTTTGTGGGCAACACGTGAGAGGACTTCGTCGGGGTATTTGTCGGGATTGTTGAAGATGTAGTCTGCGAAGATGACGACGGAACCGGCGAGTGCTTGGGGTTGGGTTCCTTCGAGTTGGGAGGAGCGTGAGAACATTCCGTCCATGAGGTCTGGTCGAGCGGCAAACATTCGACGGTAGAACTCTGGGGTGATGTGTGGCATTCGTTCTGCGACGACTGCTAGGGTTGCCTCGATGATGGGGCGTGACTTTTCTGAAAGCATGTGATGTCTCCTTAGTGACAGGTTGTGTGTAAACCCGTTATTAAATTAGCATATTTTATGCAAGAATTACGCATTGGGGGAAACAAAAAGCAGGTTATCCCTCCCGCGGGACAACCTGCCACAGCACACTAAAAATACTATCCTCACTTGCCAGAAGGCGATAAACCTAGCTGAACAAAAACCGGTTGTAATTGCTTCTGCGTCGGCAAAGAAGAAATAACAACAGGATCCAATACCTCATAAAACGCCTGCCGAGCACGCGCCAAATGAGCACGCACATCACATTCAGTATTGAGAGGACAAGAGCTTTTTGCACCCTCACACTCAACAATCGGACTATCTCGCTCAGTATGACGCAACAACTGCCCAATCGTCACATTTTTACCTTCGTCAGAAAGCTTTACGCCCCCTGAGCGCCCTCGACTCGAAAGCACCCACCCCTGATGAGCCAAAAAAGCAACAGATTTTGTCACATGGTGATAAGGAGTTCCTACTCCTTCAGCAATAGCCTGAGTAGAGAGCTGATGCCCCTCAGCGCCAGAAAGCAGCATCATAATACGCAAAGAAACATCTGAAAACGCAGTAAGTCGCATACGCTCACCTCCCATAGACATTGCGCAAAAAGACGACAATAAAACTGTATCTGCTAGAAGAGAAAAACCCGAATAAAACTCCCTGACACTCAGACGCAGAAGTGTTTATTACCCTGATAAAACCCAAAAAATGTCCTTTTTTATGTCAAAAGTTTTCCTATCTCAAGCAACGACACTCCCACCGTGTCCCCTAATTTGTTGTGCAAGAGGTAATATGTATAAAGCATTTGCATTTTAAGATTCCTTTGTGAATCTATTTGTACGAGCCTCGTGTGGCGGGTATGTCCAATACATCAAGGGTGTTCGGCACAACGCAATAGACTTTTCACTCGAAACTAAGAAAGGGATTTCAATGTCCTCTCTAGAATCCTCAATCCAGGAACTCCTCTCCATCGAGGGCGCTTCCGGTGCAGCACTTGTTGACATTTCTTCTGGTATGGCTCTCGCTTCTGGCGGTGCCCCCGGTTTTGACTTGACCGTTGCTGCAGCAGGTAACTCCAACGTAGTTCGCGCGAAGCTCAAGACCATGACCGACCTCGGCCTTGGTGGCAACATTGAAGACATTATGATTACCCTCTCTAGCCAGTACCACCTCGTGAACGTACTCAACGCTTCTGAGACTTCAGGTCTTTTCGTTTACCTCGTACTTGACCGCAACACTGCTAACTTGGCACTTGCACGTCACAAGCTCAACAGCATTGCTTCACGCATTTCCCTCTAAACTTCTTTGTTTCTAGAGGCACCAAATAAGGGTGTATCGCTTCGTGTCACGAAGCGATACACCCTTATTCTTTAAATATTTTAGGCGCCCCACCTCGATAAGGTGGGGCGCCTAAAATATTTTAAAGCTCGTCGTCTCCGATAGCAGCTTCCATCAGAGTATCTTCAGTAGCTTCTTCATTACTTTGAATAGATACCAGCTTGCCATCGTGCATCACAGCAATACGGTTACACAGCTCAATCAGTTCAGACATATCCGAACCAATCAGAATAATTGAAGTACCCTTTTCTGTGAGTTCTTTGAGCATCTTATAAATTTCAGATTTAGCGCTCACATCAATACCACGAGTAGGGTGGTTAAGAATAAGAATCTCACAGTCAGTAGTCATCCACCGAGCGAGTGCCACCTTCTGCTGGTCACCGCCAGAGAGCTTGCCGACTTCACTTTGAATATTAGTGGTCTTAATATGTAGCTTCTGGATTTGGTCAGCAACCTCACGAAGAGCAGACACCTCATGCAAGAAGCCCTCTGCGTTGCTTTCAATACCAGCAGATTCCATGAGGGTCTTTGCGATAGAACGCTCATTAGCGATGCCTAGCTCATCATCATCGTCTGAAAGATACCCAATACCGTAGGAGACAGAGGCTTCGGGGCTTCCTAAGGTGACGTCTTCACCATTAATTTTTAGCGTCTTAAAAGTAGCTTCTTGATCAACACCGACGAGAGCGGCTGCTACCTCGTTAATACCAGAACGACGAAGACCTGTCAGCCCAAGAACCTCTCCCTTATTAACGGAGAATGTCACATCTTTCAAGAAACCAGATGCACCGCATAGGCCTTCAACCTGTAGCTTTTCGTGTTCACCAGAGAATTCTTCAGGACGTTGCCCCATAGGAATCTCACGGTGGAACATCTTAAATGCAATTTCTTGAGAGCTCATCATATTAGGGGAAATCTCGTGAGAGATAATTCCGTTGTCCAAGATGACAGCACGATCTGCTAGAGAACGAATCTCGTCAAGACGGTGCGTAATATAAATGACAGAACGGCCTTCTGCTACCAGACGACGGGTAATCTCATGGAATTGATAGATTTCGTAGTCGTTAAAGGTTGCGGCAACCTCGTCCATGAGCACCAGCTGAGTTTCTTCTGCTTCCATACGAACAACCTCGATAAGAGCTTGCTCAGCGCGAACCAGTTCACCCATCTTTGTGGTGGGGCTGATAGATAGTCCAGCATCATCAAGAAGTTTTTGTGCACGCTCGTTCTGTTCTTCTTCAGATTTATCAGCGTGGAATGTTGCACGGAAAATAGCTTGAGCAACAGTAAGTTCAGGGTCAACTTTGAACTTTTGACGGATAGACCCAACACCACAAGCAAGTGCTTCATCAGGAGTTTTAGGGTTATAAGGTTCTCCGGCGAGTGTCATGGTGCCAGAGGTGGCGACGTCCCAGCCACCAAGAATAGATATTAATGTTGATTTTCCAGCGCCGTTCTCACCGAGTAAGCCTAGAACCTCACCTCTGGCGACGTCAAAATCGGCGCCCTTCAATGCGAGAAGGTGATCATGCTTCTTAGTTAACCCTTTAACGCTGAGCAGGTTCTCCACCGTTGCTTACCCTCCGAAAGAAAATGCGGCGACAATACTTATGTAAAGCATCAAGAATCTTCCAATCAGATTCTTAGAATACTTTCCCCAAATAGAGATACTAATAGTAATTAGTATCAATTAGGTAATTATATTGCACTGCGTCCCTTAAAACATCAAAAAACGGCAGTAATGTGTATATACACATTACTGCCGTTCCTGATATGACGTATCAGATAGTGCCAATATTATTTGCCAATACGTTCTGCAAAAGCACGACGTTGAACCTTAATGGCTTCGGGCAGCCCGTCCCCTAGGCTTTCTAACCACTGATCGATACTTTCGAGCTCTTCACGGCATTCCTCAGGGTTAACAGCCAAGGCTGCACGTAATTGGTCTTCTGTAATATCCAGACCATCGGTGTCGATATCTGCTACGCCCGGAACAATACCCAGAGCGGTCTCTTCACCGTGAGCTTTTCCTTCAAGACGGTCGAAAATCCATTTAACAACACGAGAATTCTCACCAAAACCAGGCCACGCGAACCCTCCATCAGGAGTACGGCGGAACCAGTTCACGTAGTAAATCTTTGGCATGTTCTCTTCGCCATGCTTTTCTCCTAGAGCAAGCCAATGGGCAAAATAGTCATTAACGTTGTAGCCAATGAACGGCAACATCGCCATAGGATCACGACGCACCACACCTACTGCACCTTTTGCAGCAGCTGTAGTTTCTGAGGATAGTGTTGCACCGCGGAAGACACCTTCTTCCCATGTGCGCGCTTGAGAGACAAGTGGCACCGTTGTTTTACGTCGTCCACCAAAAATAATAGCGCTCAACGGAACACCGTCAGGTTCGCTAAATTCGGGCGCTAGCATATCGACTTGTTCAATGGGGGTGCAGAATCGAGAGTTTGGGTGAGCTGCCGGACGCCCACAATCAGGAGTCCATGATTCACCGCGCCAGTCCGTGAGGTGTTCTGGCACGTCCTCAGTTTTTCCTTCCCACCAGACGGAGTTATCGTCAGTGAGAGCAACGTTGGTGAAGATGGTGTTACCTTTGGCAATAGCTCGCATTGCGTTAGGGTTCGTGCTCCAGCCGGTGCCAGGTGCAACACCAAACATTCCTGCTTCAGGGTTGACGACGTGGGGTTTACCTTCGTCATTGAAGGTAATCCACGAGATGTCGTCACCAATCATTTCAGCTTTCCAGCCTTCGATGGTTGGTTCCATCATGGCAAAGTTTGTTTTTCCGCAAGCTGATGGGAAAGCAGCCGCCAGATAGTGAGTTTTTTGTTCGGGATTGGTGACTTTGAGGATAAGCATATGTTCTGCCATCCATCCTTCATCACGTCCCATCGCCGATGCGATACGTAGCGCGTAGCATTTTTTGCCAAGGAGAGCGTTTCCACCGTAGCCAGAGCCGAAAGACCAAATTTCTCGAGTTTCAGGGAACTGGACGATGTACTTTTCTGGGTTGCATGGCCATGGCACGTCTGTTTGACCGTCCTCTAAGGGTGCGCCGACGCTGTGAAGCGCTTTGACGAAGAACCCTTGTGTTGCAGAGAGTTTATCGAGGACTGCTGTGCCGATAGTTGCCATAATGCGCATGGAGCATACGACATAGGCAGAGTCGGTGATTTCAATACCGTATTTTGGTTCGGTTGCATCGAGTGAACCCATGACAAAAGGAATAACGTACATGGTGCGTCCGCGCATGGAGCCGGCGTATAGTTTGCTCATGAGTTCTCGCATTTGAGCGGGGTCGCGCCAGTTGTTGGTTGCGCCTGCTCCTTGTTCAGTTTCGGAGCAGATGAAGGTTCGCTCTTCGACGCGAGCAACGTCGTCGGGGTCAGAGAATGCGGCGTAGGAGTTGGGGAATTCATGGTCGGAGAGTCGAACGAAGGTTCCGGATTCGACGAGTTCTGACGCTAAGCGGTTGTATTCTTCTTCGCTTCCGTCAACCCAGTGGATATTTTTAGGTTGTGTCATCTGTGCGACGTCTCGAACCCAGTCGATAATGTCGGAGTATGTTGTTGGTGCATTCTCTAACTGTTCTAGTACAGCTGTGTTGAGAACATTGTCCTGTGTGTTTTGTTGTTTGTTGCTCATAAGGAGCTTCCCCTTTTAGTGTGTTAATGGTCTCAGTACCTCGATGTGCTGAAACAACGGTCCTTGGTTGTGTTGGTTTTTGCGCGATAAACGCCAAAAGCTCCTAAATCTTTGTGCAGGCGGTACTGCTCAGTGCAAGGTTTAGGAGCTAAACAACCAAGGTTGCTCACCTCATCGTGATAGACCAAGAGTATCGTTTGAGTTTCGTGATGTTTGTGTAATTACAAGTTTTTTCTCTTAGCATGTTGGATTTATCCGTACCAAATAGTTAAACCTAGTCAAACGGATAATATTTTGACAAAAATCAAACATTCACCCATTCGAGCACCCCATTCACACGCAATGAGATAAGCGTCACGCATTTTTGATTTGTCTTTTACCCCAAAGACTCTGTAGAGTATTACCTGTTGCAACGGCAAGGGTTTCAGAACCAAGCCGAGAAACATGCGCCTGTAGCTCAACGGATAGAGCATCTGACTACGGATCAGAAGGTTGGGGGTTCGAATCCCTTCGGGCGCACCACAGAAAATAAAACCCGGTTCTTAGGAATCGGGTTTTATTTTTATCCCAAGCTTTCTGCCATATAACAACATACAGGAACACTCTACACATCATATTTATGACGTATTTTCGCACACGTACTACGCACAGTGCAGAATAAAAGAGGAATAATAGTTAACCTAAAAGCGTTCCACGATAACAAGGTCACAACTCACCCACAACGCCCAAGGAGTACACCGCACATGAGCATCAATATCAACGTCACCGACGAAAACGGAGAAACCCGTTCCGCAGAATGGGAAGAAGACCAAACACTACTTGACGCACTTCTTGCCAACCAATTCCCAGTACTAGCAACCTGCGGCGGAAACGCATCATGCGCAACCTGCCACGCCTTCATCGACCCAGAACACTTTGAAGCATCTGGCGAGCGCACCGAAGCAGAAGAAGACCTCCTCGACATGGTAGACGATGTCGCCAACGAATATTCTCGACTATGCTGCCAAGCAGAATATGCAGAAGGCATGGACGGCGCGACGATAACGCTTAAACCTGGGATGTGATATGAAAATCTTTAGTTCCCCCACCACAAGATTTCTCCCCTATCTAACCATCGGGCTACTTGCACTCAACGCGTGTTCGCATAGTCCGCAACGGAGTTCTGCGCCCACGCCTCAAACAGAGGTCTCCTCCCCCGCTTCATCCTCTCCTGCCCCTGCACCAACAGGCACACCAAAAGTAGTTACCCCAAGCCCGACAGCAGAATCTTCCACAGCGTCCGGCTCTGCTCCTACCCCAGCGTCAAGTTCTTCTGCACCAAAAACTGACGAAGATACACGACATGCCCCAACCTCATCAGCACCTGCACAGGAACAAGTTCCTTCTCCAGAGCTTACGCAGCAACCGCAGGTCATCGAATACAGCGAACCTCCCGTTCCACGTGGAACGGTCATTACGGTTCCGCCAGAACCTCCCGTAGCTACTGAACCTCACCGTGAGTCAAAGACGACGCCTGAAGCATCACACCCTGAACCTGTTGTTCCGGCACCAGCTTCAACAGCTCCAATGACAGCAAGTACACCTGTCTGTGACTATGGAAATATCCGTATCGACGCACAAGCAGCCCCCGGTGCTGGTGCTGCTGGCTCTCGCTATATTAGTTTGACGTTCAGTAATACTGGCACAGCTCCGTGTTCTCTGAGCGGTTACCCAGGTGTGAACTATGTAGATGCAAATGGTCACCAGATTGGGGCAAGTGCAGTGCCCGCGGGAGAATGGACGAGCTCAGGTAAAGTCTTACATTCTCATGAGTCTGTAACAGCAATCCTCAGAGAAACCCGTGCAGGACTTTACAGTGAGCAAATGTGCCAGCCCACAACAGCTGCAGGCTATCGCGTCATCATCCCTGGGACATCGAACTCATTAGTTTTAAAATTCCCAGCAGAAGCTTGTTCAGATAATACTGTTACTCAGCTCAGTATCGGTCAGGTAGGGGCGGGCTCCTCATAGGTTAAACAGCTCACCGTCTGTTTCTTACCAATCCGATGACGCTCTAGAGAATCTCGGCTACTTCTTCAAAGCTAAAACGTGGATTTCGTTTGTACGGGGTTGGCGTACTATACCCGATGTTGACGATCATGAAGGCACGTTGGTTTCCATCAGGGAAGAATTCCTGATTGATAGCAGAGAAGTTTGCGCCGGTCATTGGCCCAGCAGATAGCCCAAGGGCACGAACAGCTGTGATGAGATACCCTGCAGAAAGTGTTGCTGATTGTTCAGCAGAATGAAGGCGTGATTCTTCTCGTGAGAACTTTTGTGCAGCATGAGCCATGGACGGGTTAAATTTTTCAAACTTATCAACCCATTGTGTATCAAAACTGAGAATAGCGCTCACGGGTGCTTGCTGAATCTGCGGCTGGTTTGACGGTGCAACATGAGGTAGCAGGCGTTCTCGGGCAGTGGTGCTTCTCAAAAAGGTCAGCCGCAAAGGTTGAGAGTTAAAGGCTGTTGGACCCATTTTGGTGAGGTCATATATTGCACGTAGTTGTTCGTCAGAAACGTCTTGTTGAGTGAATTGGTGTGCAGTACGCGGTTGCACAAAGATTTTATGAAGAGTTTCGGTATCTAAGTGTTCTGTTGTCATGATGGTCCTCTTGAACTAACGAATTAATTTCTACTAAGCATAAGCTTTTCTTCTCCTCTCATAAAAGGGGTTATTGGGGTTCTTTGCGTTATCGTTGGTGTTATCTTTTTGTTTCTTTGTGTGTCTCGTATGTTAAAGTGTGGTGTTTATGGCTGGTCGAAGTCGCAGGCGTCTTCTTGTTAAACCGCTACCTCAACGCCTTGGCATTGATCCTATTTCTCTCAAGCTCCCCACTGAGTTTCCCGAAGATTTACGTGCACGGGTAGATACCCCTACCCCCACCATTGCGCAGTATCTTATTGCTCGTTTTTATCCTGATACGCCAGAGGTTGTTAATCGCCTTTTTTGCCAAGGAGAGGTTGTCACAGAAGATGGTACGCCCCTACCTCTAGACGCTCCTTTTGAGGGTGGCCTAACGATTTGGTATTACCGTGAACTATCCCAAGAGCCTCAACTACCTGATGATATTCCTGTTCTTTATGAGGATGAGTGGATTCTTGTTGTTGATAAACCACATTTTTTACCCACCACTCCTCGTGGGATGTTTGTTGCGCAAACAGCGTTAACCAAATTGCGGGTTCAGCATCAGAATCCGTTACTTTCGCCGGTGCATCGTTTAGATAGAGCGACGGCGGGTGTTTTGGTTTTTTCGAAGATTCCGCAGAGCCGTGGCCCTTTTCAGACGTTGTTTCAGAGCCGCCGCATTGTCAAAGAGTATGAGGCAGTTGCCCCGCTGATTCCTCAGTTGGAGGGTTCGGGTTCCCCATTGCAGGTGGTGCGTAGTCACATCGTTAAGAATCGTCAGCAGGTTCAAGTTATTCAGCATTCTGAACAGCAGTGTCTGAGTCTAGGACTTGAGCCTAATGCGCTCTCTGAGGTTGAGTTAGTTCGAAGTATTCAATACTCAACAAATCAGCTTCATCAGCTGAGACTGGAACATAATCCTCATCTTGTAGCCCCTAACTCGCGTAATCTTTATGGGGTGTATCGATTGAAACCTCATAGTGGTAAAACTCACCAGTTACGTGCCCATATGCTCCTTTTAGGTGCCCCTATTCTTGGTGATACTCTCTACCCTACGGTGTGTCATGAGTTTCCTGATGAGCAGAATTTACCGCTACAGTTACTTGCCAAGAGGATTTCTCTTAGACACCCGCTAACGGGAGAAGATCTTGTCGTCACGAGTTCACGAACTTTGGCTTTAGCGCAATAGTTAGGGTGAGCACTGAGGGAACGGTAAAGGTTTAGACTTTTCTTCGTACTCGGTTATTGGGTTTCTCTCACTGAAGGAGATATATGGAGCAGGCACCTAGTCGTAAGTCGCATCGTTATGAGATTTCAGAGGCCGAAAGTCGCCAGCTAAAAGCTGAGTATGCTCAGACTATGAGCATGCGGGCTGAAACTGCTGGTTCTTCGGTATTGCACTTTTTTGCTCAGCGTGCATTATCCATTCCTGGTACTCTTTTGGGGGCTCCTCAGGTGCCTGATTGCCGTCCGGTTAAGGAACGTTTGACGCATTGGCATTTTTGGTGGCAGGCGCATTTCTTGGATTGTGCTCTTGATGCGTCATTCCGCGCTCATCGACATATGGATTCTTCACAGGCGACGAGATGGTTTGAACGTTCTCAACAGATTTTGCGCGGTATTCGGGCTAGAAATTTTGGTCTCTACACGAATACTTTCTATGACGATATGGCGTGGCTTGCTCTCGCTGTGGGGCGCATGAATGCGTTGTCTGAGTTGTTGTATGGTCGCGGGTATATGCCAGCACAAGATGCGGGGGTGCAACTTTTTAAGGCGTTACGTCGAGGTGCTACGGAGCATCTTGGTGGTGGAATGTTTTGGTCTACTGACCATGATTTTAAAAATACTCCGGCTACTGCTCCTGCGGCTCTAGCTTTTGCACGGGCACATCAGCACGATCAGGCGCGTGCTCTTGTTGATTGGCTTCAAGAGAATTTGTGGGATGAACAGCGTCGTGCATATCTTGATGGTATTAAGATTCTTTCCGAGCAGTCTCAACTAGAAGATTCTCTCTTTTCGTATAATCAGGGCCCTATTTTGTCGGCTCTTCTTGAAATTCACGGTGTGGGTATGCCTTTGCCGGATAAAGTTCAAGACCATATTTCCGCTTTGCTTGAGGGAATAGTCGAACATTTTACAGAGGATTTTGATATTTCTGATACGGAACGTTTGAGGATTCTTCGCACAGGCAAAGATGGTGATGGTGGCCTGTTTACCGGTATTCTTGTCCGATATTTGGCTCAGGTTGCGCTCTCTGTCAATGTTAGGGAGTCTTCTCGTTCTCTTGCTGGTGATTTAGTGGTTCATACAGCAGAAGTTTTGTGGGAAGGCAGAAGAGAATTTGATCCAACGTTGCCGGTTAATGAGGCGGGAATTGATGTTCGTGAGATTCGTGGGGAGCCGGTGGTTCTTTTCTCTCCGGATATTCTTCAACATTCTTCGCAAACGTTAGTGCCTGGTGCTCCGGTGGAGCTGTCGTCTCAGCTTCAGGGGTGGATGATTCTTGAGGCTGCTGCACGGGTGTTAGAACAATAAGTTTTACACTTATTTTGAATAGTGGTGCTTTAAAAGTAATTTGTACTTTCTTACAAAAATCATCTCGGTGAACGTCATTGTGTGGATATTCTGTAAATCACGTTCTTTGAGCTTTGTTCTATCTTCAAGGAAGGTGGGGTGAGAGTGTGATGTGGGGTATTTTGACAAGATGAAATAGGAGAACTTCTTGTATGGCCCGTTGTTTTGTTTTGTATAAGACTGTAGTATAAAAAATTAATGATTTGCGCTTCAAAAGGTGCAATTTTATGGACAGAGATACTGCTCATAAGGTCTTTCTTGATGGGCTTCTAAAGCATGTTGTGAGGACACCTAAAGTAAAGGGGATAAACACATGGATAAGTTCGTTGCTTTTCTTGTCACTATAGCAGTTTTATTATTCATGCCATTACCTATTGCGTTAGTACTCAGCGGAGGAGAACTCTTTACCAGCGGATGGGCAGGGATTTCAAAAGAGTTCTGGGTTACCTATTGTTTTGGTATGGTGACTTTTTTGGCTAGCCTAGCATGGCACATCTGGAAAGATTCACACTCTACTAAGGGCAAGAAGACCCAGAAATAGTAGTTGATTTTTTCATCGCATTGTTAGTGTCAACGCGTAACTTTTGTTGAGAAGTCACGCGCTGAGTGTTTTCTTCGAGATGTCTTCACAATTCTTCCAGTAGGAGCATCCAGAAGAATATGAGGCAGCTAAGATTTGACTCTTCTCATCTTCTTCTACTGAAGCCTGAACGAACTCCGAAGAGAAGAACCCCCTCTTATAAGTAACCTCTGCTTGGACCCACCAAATATGGAACTTACTAGGTATCTTGACTGAATATATTTCATACTAATTTTGTTCAAACGTTAAAATCAAAGGTTGCTCATATCGCCATATGACGTATTCTTACCCTTCCGCGCAAGCAGCTCAGAACGGATACCTTTTGCATCAAATTCTGCGAGCCACCTCAAGATGAAAGTTATTTTGAACGCCTCACACTAAGAGTTATTATAAAAATTCTTAAATTTCTATCTAGAGGCAATTAAAATAATATGCTAAAGTGACTTGTATCATCTTTATTGCTTCCGAAACCCACCCAAGGAGTTATCATGGGTAAAGAATATATCACAAATCACACCTTTTGCAGTAACCAATAAGCAAAAATATAAATGGGAAATATAAAACATAAAACATTTTTACTCGCAGTATCTTACGGGATATTGATAGCCTCTATCAGAATATCTCTTATACATTTTCAAATTGGGTATAGCCCAGTAGATTACGGGGTCTATAAAAATGTAAGCAGTCTCCTGCAACACGGTTTAAGTATCTACGACAATGACGCTATTGGAACATATGTAGAACAGGGGCTTCCTTTTGTATACACACCTTTCTCTGCCATAATACTCTATCCCTTAGGATATTTCCCAGAGCCTTTAGGTGTATTTACTTGGACTTTTTTAAACGCAATTTTACTGTTTTATATAGTCAAGATATCTATTAATGATATTAGCGGAATAAAAATATTTTTATTTTCACTAATGTTTTCGTCGTTTAATATCATAGCTCAGCACTTTATGTTTGGGCAAATAAATATAATACTATGCTTTTTATGTCTTTATGACTTGCTTCGCAAGAACATAAAGGTGCTCCCCCGAGGTATATTAATAGGAATAGCTGCAGGAATTAAACTGACCCCCGCGCTATTTATCGCATTTTTCTTATTTTCAAAGAGATGGAAATATTTTATTTATTCTTCTATTTCATTTTTGATAACAGTCATTATAGGTTTTCTTTTTACTCCCCACAATACGGTGGAATATTTTACCTCTAAAATCTTTAACCTCTCTTCAGTAGTAGACTTAGGCCAAAACTTTTCAACGTCGGGGAATAGCTCAATACAAGGTGTTATCTCTAGATGGACTGGTAATCACGACAGTGCACTAGTTGCCTTACTTTCACTTTTTGTAATATCAATATCGTTCATAGCAGCATCGCGTCTATTACAATTAGGTGATTATCTAGCTGTAGCTTCTATCATTGGAGTCGCGTCATGCCTGCTCTCACCAGTATCGTGGTTACACCATTGGGTCTGGGCTGTTCCTTCAATCATATGGCTCCTACGCTCAACCCGACAGCTGTTTAAGATACCTCTTGCAGTAGCATGGTCGCTAGTATGTATGGTCCAAGGAACAGATTTAGGTGACTATCTTGCATCAGTTGGTGCACCACTACTATTTTACGAGTTCTTCAGATCATCACTTGTGTTGTGCGGAATACTCTGGATTATGTACATGTTTGCGAACACCACTAGAAGAATTTTAAACAATAAAACGGGGCTATAATCGGTCAGTACCGACTATAGCCCCGTGGCAAACAGTGATATGCAGTATTGCATGCATCATCAAAAATGTAGAGTTGAGTTAGATTCTACTGCGACGCTTTCAACCACAATACGCAGGAATAGGTCCTGCGATGTATTTTTAGTTGGTGTTACGTAGCTCTTTAGCCAAGTTTTCCGCTAAGACGGTTATTCATTCCGTGGCTCATCTCATTGAGACCAAAAACTGTTGCTGTTTTTCCAAGAGTCTCATACTTAAAAATAATGGAATCTAATGCTGAAACAGTAGAAGCATCCCACACATGAGAATTACTCAAATCAATCACAATATTCTTGGGATCATCACTATACGAGAACTGGTAGTACAAGTCGTTTGATGAGGCGAAAAACAACGGGCCATTGACACTGTACGTTACAGTATCTTCGCCCTGCACAGCACGCTCCACCGTGACCACATGGGCAACACGTCTCGCAAAAAGAACCATCGCAACAAGAATACCGATACCAACACCAAGAGCAAGATTATGTGTACCGACAGTAACAAGCACCGTCATCAGCATGACGGCGGTCTCTGCTCGTGGCATAGCTTTAAGGGTGCTCCAGCGTACGGAATGCCAGTTAAATGTACTAATAGCAACAAGAATCATGACGGCAACAAGCGCAGCCATAGGAATTCTCGCAACGATATCTCCAAGAACAACAGAGAGCACCAAAACAAAAATTCCTGCACAGAAAGTAGAAACACGTGAACGAGCGTTACCTGTTTTAACGTTAATCATGGTTTGCCCAATCATGGCGCATCCTCCCATACCGCCAAAGGCTGCAGTAACGATATTCGCCACGCCCTGTCCCCATGATTCACGGGTTTTATTGGAATGAGTGTCCGTAATATCATCGACTAGTTTTGCGGTCATGAGGGATTCGACCAGACCCACAAATGCCATAGCAAGCGCAAAAGGGAAAATGGTTTTAAGAGTTTCTATAGTGAGCGGTACGTCGATAACGCTCAATACCGGCAATGAATGTGGAAGCTCACCATATTCACCGACAGTAGGCACTTTAATACCCGCGTATATTGTCACCGCAGTGAGAAGAATAATAGCGATGAGAGGCGCTGGAATAGTTGTGGTGATTTTAGGGAGACCAAACACAATGATGAGTCCAACAACAACTAGCGGATAGACGGCAAAAGGCACGTCGATGAGCTGTGGCAGTTGAGAAGAAAAAATCAGGATAGCGAGCGCGTTGACGAAGCCGACCATGACTTGGCGCGGAATAAAACGCATGAGTTTAGCGACGCCGAAAACTGCTAGAAGTATTTGAAGAACTCCGGCAAGGAGCACTGCTGCAATGAGGTGGGGCAATCCGTGGGTTGCCATAAGTGGTGCGATAACGAGGGCGGTAGATCCTGCTGCGCCGGATATCATGGCGCGACGTCCACCAGTTATGGCGATAGTTGTTGCCATGGTGAAGCAGGCGAAGAGCCCAACTTGCGGGTCTACTCCGGCGACGACGGAGAATGCGAGTGCTTCGGGGATGAGCGCTAACGCGGTGACAAGTCCGGCGAGTATTTCGATGAGTAAGAGTTTGGGGTGTTTGAGGACGGTGAGTGTTGCTCCACGTTGTGTGGGGCTTAGTGCGGGGTGGGGTGTGGTGTGCATGCTCTCTTTTGCCGGTTGTGTGGTGACAGAATATTTGAACAAGCCTAGCAGGGTTATGTGCTGGTGTCTGATGTGGGGAGTGTGAGTTAGCACGGCTTAGCGTGTGCAGATGCGGATGTCATGGAGTCTGTAGCTGGCGACCGAGTAGACTAGTGTCCGTGCTGAATACTGATTTTTCTAATCCAACATTTTCTTTTGAGCTAGGTGAGCGTCTTGCCGAGCGTGAGCAGATTTCTGCTGAGCGTACTGCTGCTAATGGTGGTGAGTTTCGCGGTAGAACTGGTGTGATTCATACTCCTCATGGTGATATTCATACTCCTGCTTTTACTCCGGTGGGGACGAAGGCAACGGTTAAGGCTGTTTTACCTGAGGCGATGAAGGAGCTTGGTTCGCAGGCTCTTTTGGCGAATGCGTATCACTTGTATTTGCAGCCGGGGCCTGATGTTCTTGATGCTGCCGGTGGTCTTGGCCGTTTTATGAATTGGTCGGGTCCGACGTTTACCGATTCTGGTGGTTTTCAGGTGATGAGCCTAGGTTCTGGGTTCAAAAAGGTAATTGATATGGGCACCGTTGAGCAGGCTCGCGGTGTTGATGGGCGCCCGTTGGGTGATGATGATGTTGCTCGTGGGCGTGAGCGTATGGCGCATGTTGATGATGATGGCGTTAATTTTAAGTCTCATATTAATGGCAGTATGCACCGGTTTACGCCTGAGGTGTCGATGCAGGTTCAGCATAAAATTGGTGCTGACATTATGTTTGCTTTTGATGAGTTGACGACGCTTTATAATTCTCGTCGTTATCAGGAGGAGGCGTTAGAGCGTACTCGTTTGTGGGCTTTGCGTTGTATTGCTGAGCATGAGCGTTTGACGGTTGAGCGTTCTGATAAGCCCTATCAGGCTTTATTTGGTGTTATTCAGGGCGCCCAGTATGAGGATTTACGTCGGCAGGCTTGTCGTGATTTGGGTGCGATGCCGTTTGATGGTTTTGGTATTGGTGGCGCTTTAGAAAAAGAGAATTTGGGGACGATTGTTCGCTGGTGTACTGAGGAGTTGCCGGAGAATAAGCCTCGTCATCTTTTGGGTATTTCTGAGCCGGACGATATTTTTACCGGTATTGAGAATGGTGTTGATACTTTTGACTGTGTTTCGCCGACTCGTGTTGCCCGTAATTCTGCGGTGTATACCCCTGATGGGCGTATGAATTTGACGAATGCTCGTTTTAAGACTGATTTTCGTCCGATTTTTGAGGGTTGTGATTGTTATACCTGCGGTCATTACACTCGTGCGTATCTTCATCATTTGTTTAAGGCTGAGGAGCGTTTGTCTGCGACGTTGGCATCTATCCATAATGAGCGTTTTATTGTGAAGATGGTTGATGATGCTCGTGAGGCGATTAATCAGGGTGATTATTTTGCGTATCGTGATGAGTTTCTCGGTAATTATTATTCTGATCGTCGCCCTGAGTAGGGTTTATTCTTTTTTTGATTTTTGGAGGTTTTGTGTCGGGTTTTCCGTTAGATCATGTTTCTGAGAATGAGGTTGTGAGTGTTTCTCATGATTTTGTGGTCAGTTCTGATGAGTTGTTGGCTGCGTTTACTTCGCGTGATCTCTTTTTGCAGTGGTATCCGCCGCGTGGTTGGTCAGTTCAGCCGGATACGGTGACTTTTGAGCCTCAGCGTGGTGGGCGTGTTCAGTTGGCGATGAAGCATGAGTCTGAGCTGAATGTTTTTGCTCCGGTGTATCTTCGTTTTGAGTCGATTTCTCTTGAGGGTTTGGAGTTGGTGGAGTCTATTGCTGGGCCGATGGGTGAGCCGACGGATCATTTGATGGGTATTCGTATTGGTTTTGTTCCGGGTACGGTGATTACGTCTTCTGGTGTTGGTGAAGGTATTACGGTGAAGGTTGAGGTAGGTCCGTTGCCGGAGCAGGTTCATGATGATGTGGCTGCTACGTGGAAGGGTTCTTTGACGAAGTTGGAGGAGGTTCTTTCTTCGTAGTTGGCGCCTATTTTTAGGTGGTGGTAAGCCCCTGCTGTGTCCTCGTGGTTCGTTGGTGTTCTTTTGGGGGTGGTACAGCAGGGGCTTTTTGGTGGGGTTTTAGCCTTGGCGGGCTTTGTATCGTGGGTTTTTCTTGTTGATGACGTAGGTTTTTCCGCGTCTGCGGACGACTTGTGCTCCGGGTAGGTTTTTGAGTGAGCGTAGTGATTTACGAACTTTCATGTTTTTCCTTTTCTGGGTGGGTGTTGGTTCCTCGTTAGCTGGTGCTGTTGAGGAGGTTTTCTGCTATTTCTTCTCCAGTGATAATGCACTGGTTGAGAAGTTCTTGGAGTTCGGTGGGGTTGAGGTCGTCTCCGGTGATGGCGATGGTGTTGTGTGGTTCTTGTTGTTCCCATTGCCCTTGTTGTTCGAGCCAGACGAAGGGTCCGATGCCTTCGATGGCGATACGTTCTGAACCGTAGCTGTTGATGCAGAGTGTTCCGCGAAGTCGGCAGTTGCCTTCTGCTAGGTGTGGTAGTGCGGAGGCGAATCTGTCGTGGTGGAGGATTCCGGAGGTTGTGAGGACGACGGTGGTGAAGTTTTTTCCGGTGCGTATGGCGGTGTTGATAGGTGTGTGTTGTGGGGTTTCGTTGGTGATGGGGGTGAGTTCTTGGGTGTTGATTCCTAGGTGTCCGGCTTGTGCTCGTTGAATGCTGTCTTCTCGTTGGTGGCATCCGCAGATGGGTTGTGTTGTTTCTGTGCAGGAGATGATTTTTAGGTGTGTTCCGAGGTGTGCGAGGAGTTCTTGGGCGCGGTGTTTTTCGGTGTCGGTGCTGTGGGTGAAAGGTATTTCTGAGGTGATGGCGGTGTCTGCCCAGGCGATTTCGGTGATGATGAATTCTCCGGGAGTTCGTTCGTCTTCGCAGCCGCCGTTGAGGCCTCGTTGTTCGAGGGGTTTGTTGTCCCAGAGTTCGTCTTCGATGGTGCTGATGTCGAGGGCGAGGATGGCGCTGTGTATGTGGTGTTCTAGTTTTTCTGCGACGTTGATGACGGTGTTGAGGGATACTCCTGGTGGTAGGAGGATGAGGGTTTCTTCTGTGTTATCTGATAGTTGTAGGCAGTCGGAGAGGAGGAGTGTGGTTGCGCAGGATGAGCAGTTACTTTTGAGGATGATGTCGGTGGTTTTGGTAGTCTCGTGGTGGTTTCGGGTGACTCGTATGGTGATTTTTTCGGGGTGTGCGTTTTCTTCGGGGTCGAGGATGTCGAAGCTGAGGATGGTAGGTGTAGTGTCGGTGCTATTTTTGAGTGCTTTGAGTGCGGTGTTGAGGGCGTTGTCTCGTGCCCAGTGGCTCAGTGAGGAGATAGCTGTGATGGACATACACCCAAGCATAAATGAGAATCGTTCTCATGTAAACTTCAGAAGAAGCGTGTTATTCAACACGAGACATTAAACGCCAAGGCCCCCTTAGATTCGGGGGCCTTGAGCAACACACAGACATTGAATGCATGAGAAGATCACGCGTTCTAATACCTATAGTCTAAACGATAATGATTCTCATATACAAGAGTTGTGCAGAAAAAGTTTTAACAAATCATCAAGCCTCTGAAGAAGACCCACTAGCACGCCGAGCCTCCTCAAACGCACTCTCATCCACGACATGAACCTTACGTACCACCGCAAAATACACCATCGTCAAAACCACAAAATACGCAACCCCAACCGTAGCAGGAGCAATCGTCCCCTGAGTAGCAAAAAGCGCAGACCATACGGCACAAAGTCCTACAATTCCCAGAGCACCCGTCGCACGACCGCCCCAAAGACGAAACGCAGACGAATTACCTTCAACACGTTTAAACGCAAGATACGCCAAAAGAATCAGAACCCACACCGTCAAAGCACTCACCATAACCAGCGTAATCATCGTGCCAAAAGCATCACCAGGTTTAAACACTGCCAAAAGAATAGCTAAAACAACACCCAGCGTAGAAAGCCACATCGCCCGAACAGGAATACCTTGACGATTCGTACGAGACATCATCCGAGGAGCCATAGAATCAGCAGCCAAAGAATGCATCAAACGAGTACCCGCATAAAGATTTGCATTCGCCGCAGAAAGCGAAGCCACCAACACCACAAGGTTAGTAATCGTCGCAATCGCAGGAATACCCAGCTCAGAGAACACCAACACAAAAGGTGAACCCTCAACTTCCCCATTAAACGTTGCAGCCTGACGCCAAGGAATCACCGAAACAACCACAAACAACGAAAGAATATAAAACGTTGCAAGACGCCACATCATCGCTTTGGCAGAAGAACGCACCGAACGAGCCGGATTTTTCGCTTCAGCAGCAGAAATAGAAATCATTTCAATACCGCCAAAAGAAAACATCACAATCGCCAACGAAAGCCACACAGACTTAATACCGCCCGGCATAAAACCACCGTCATCGCTCAAATGCGCAATACCCGTAGCAGCATGCCCCGGCAGACCGAAGAACACCAAGCACAAACCCACCAGAATAAAGGCACTCAGCGCAATCACTTTCACCGACGATAAAGCAAACTCCATCACGCCAAAATAATGCACAGAACGAATGTTCAACAAGATAATTAGGACGCCAAAGGCCACAATGCCAACCCATAACGGAAGCTGTGGCCACCAGAACTTCAGATAAGAGGCCACCGCAACGAGCTCAATACCGGTAATGACCATGGTGCACGTCCAATAAGCCCAACGCGTCAAGAACCCGGCGAAAGGCCCAAGATACTTACCAGCGATAGACCCAAAACCGCCGCGCACCGGAGAATGAACTGCCATCTCCCCCGTTGCTCCGCCAATAATGGCAGCAAGCAAAGAGCCACAAGCATACGAGAGAATAACTGCTGGACCAGCTAACGCAATAGCGCTACCAGAGCCAAGGAAAAGCCCCGTACCTAATGCTGAGCCCAACACAATCATCGTCATCTGACCATGGGTCAAAGAACGCTTAAGGTTTCGAGAATCTTCGAATGTAGATCTAGTCACCGAAGTTGCCACAATATATATCCTTTATGATGCGAGAGTTCCTCGTCCTCCGTAGAGTTTTCAAAACTACCAAACGATAGACAGAACCCTCAAAAAGATGAAGAAGATAAACAAAAAGAGAAGAAAAACGTTACGGTTCGCACCATATGATGCGCGATAGTTCATATCAACCGTGCAATATGGTGCGAACCGTCTAGTGTGTTATCCACTAGTTTTGATAATGCTCAACATGTGAACGAGCCTCTTCAAAAGCAGTGTCATCAACGTGTTGACGAGAGCGAACACCTGCAAAATAGACCACGGTGATGAGGGCGAAGAAGCCAACACCAACCATCGCAGAAGTGGTCATATTACCAATGAAGAAAAGCGCTAAGAAGGTTGCAAAAACACCAATTAGACCTAGTGAAGCAGTTGCAGAACCGCCCCATACACGGAATGGAGAACTGTTACCCTCAACGCGTTTAAAGCTGATGTAGCTCAGAAGAATCATCGTCCACGTAACAAGGACGCAGAGAATGACCAAAGCCATCATCAACGAGAAAATACCGCCAACACCAGAAATAGCCATCACAATAGCAACAACAGAGCCAAGCATCGAAACGCCTAAAGCAAGTGCCGGAATACCCTGCGAGGTGGTTCGCGCAAAAATTGCGGGCGCCATACGGTCGTGTCCCAAGGCGTGAAGCTGCCGTGTTGCGGCGTAAAGGGCGGCATTAGCTCCAGAAAGAGCAGCAATCAGAACAACAAAGTTAGTGATACCCGCAATATAGGGGATGTTCAGTTGAGAGAAGACGAGCACAAAAGGAGAAGTCTCAATCTCTCCGTGAAGGGATGAGGCTTCACGCCAAGGAATGATAGAAACGACAACGAAAAGTGCTAGTACATAGAACGTTGCAAGACGCCACATCATCGCTTTGGCTGAAGCTCGAACCGAACGCACAGGGTCTTTCGCCTCTGCAGCAGAGATAGAGATGAGTTCGATACCGCCGAAGGAGAACATCACGATAGCCAAGGCGAGCCAGATTGAGGACAATCCATTTGGCATGAATCCGCCGTCGTTGGTGAGGTTTTGGATACCAACTGCGGGGCTTGATGGAAGACCAACAAAAACCAGCAATAAGCCAAAGATGATGAAAACGATTACGGCAATAACTTTGATGGAAGAAAGGAAGAATTCAAGTGTTCCAAAAGATTTAACGCTCGTGAGGTTCAGCCCCACAATGATTGCCCCTGAGAGGGCAACCCATATCCAGAGGGGCACGGTGGGGTACCAATAGGTCATGTATTGTCCGACGGCTACAAGTTCGGCGCCGGTGAGAGGTACAGTCGTCGCCCAATATGCCCATCGTGTAGTGTATCCGGCGTAGGGGCCGAGGAATTTTCCGGCGAGTGTGCCAAAGCCACCACGAACGGGATAGCGTACGGCCATTTCGCCGGCACAAGCGCCGATGATTGCGGCAATGAGTGAGCCAATCATGTACGAGATAATGACGGCTGGGCCGGCAATGGCGATGGCTCCGCCAGAGCCGAGGAATAGTCCTGTGCCGACGGCTAGTCCGAGGGCAATCATGGTCATTTGACCGTGGCTCAGTGAGCGTTCGAGTCCGCCGTCTGGGGTGGGTTCTTGTTGAGAAGCCATGGGGTGTACCTTATGGGTGTGGATGGTAATGCATATACATGCATATTGGATGATATATATGCTACAGCTCTTGGCTCACTCTTTCGGAGTTTTGTTCAGATTATGGTCTTTTAGATGCGCCACATCTTATCTTCTCTATACAGCATTACGAATCTACGAAGAAGCCGTCTCAGATACGCTCCGATAAGTTGGCTCATTCTTCTTAAACCACGAAATCACCGGAACAGTGACGGGCATCAGCACAAGTTCGACAAGACATTTATAGAAATAGCCGACAAGAACATAGTTGAGGTAATTATCAAAAGTACTAATTCCAAGAATCGGTGCAGCAACCGTGCAGAAAATGATAGTGTCCGCAAGTTCGCCTACTAGGGTAGATCCAACAAGCCGACCAACAAGGAACTTGCCGTCAAAACGTTTTTTCATGGCAACCATAACCCATGAGTTCAGTAGCTGGCCAATAAGGTATCCAGCAAGAGAGCCAGCAACAATCAACGGTACCGGACCCAGCACAGCTTCTAAGGCTTGTTGGTTCTCGTAGTAGTCTGCACTCGGAAGTTTAATGAGTATCCAGAAACTAAGGCTTGCAAAAGCTGCCGCTAGAAACGAGATAATAATGACTCTACGAGTGCGCGCAAAACCATAAATTTCGGAGAGAACATCCCCAATAATGTAAGCCAAGGGAAAGAGGAAGAAACCGCCGTCAGTGAGGACACTGCCGAAAGCAACACCTTTCGTGGCAGCAATGTTAGAGAGGATAAGAATAATAGCCGAGGCACACAGTAATAGGTCGTAGTAGGTACGAGAAGGCTGGGCATAGTGTTGTTGTGAGGCGGTGGCGGGCATAAAGTCGCTCCTTGAACTTAAATAGGTAGGGAGTGTCATTGAGATATGCTGCCCGTCTGCCACCCAGACATTTTCTCTAGAAGAAGTATAGTGCCTTCAGGGTAGAAGATAAACTTCTGCGGTGACGAATTTTATGGTCATACATAGTATTCGTCACCGCAGAAGTTACGATGTACCCTCATACTGCATGTTGTCATAAACACTCCAAGAGTGTTACAGCGCAGCTTGTGTAGGGATGGTGCTATTGATTGATTTGGTAGAGCGCATCAAAGGGCGCGTTAGAACGGACGCGTTCTGCGATACCGGCACTCACAAACTTTTTCGCCTGTTGTGCTGCTTCAAGGGGCGTTTTTCCTTGCGCCAAGTAGCCGGTAATGGCAGCGGCAAGGGTACAACCTGCACCGGCGACAACTGCACCATCATCAATTTTGGGTGTTTCTAATACTTCGAGGGTGTTTCCGTCATAGTAGACGTCCACTGCATTATCACCTTCGAGTCGGATAGAACCTTTTGCCAGAACTGTTGCGCCAGACTTTTCGTGGATGATGCGCGCTGCTTGCTCTAGTTCTTTAACGGTGGTGATGGAATCCATACCAGATAGGCTCATTGATTCAAAGTGGTTCGGGGTGACGAAAGTTGCCAGCGGTAGAATTTTTTCTTTAAGAGCGTTGTCAATATCTAATGCGGCACCGGGTTCTTGTCCCTTACAGATAAGTACGGGGTCTAGTACGAGGTTTTTAGGGGTGTGTTCTTCAAGGAAGCGTGCCACTGTTTCGATGGTGGGTACGGTGCCGAGCATTCCAATTTTCACGGCGTCAAGATTGTAGGTTGCGTGTACTACTTCTAATTGGTCGTGCACAGTCTGAGCGTCCACGGGAACGAAGCGATGTGCCCAGTCGTTCTTAGGGTCGAATGAGACAATGCAGGTAAGTGCGAGGGAACCATAAACGCCGAGGGCTTGGAATGTTTTGAGGTCTGCTTGTGCGCCTGCTCCGCCGGTTGCCTCGTTACCGGCGATGGTTAACGCGTAGGGTCGTTTTGTCATAGCGTCAATGTACCGCGTGGTAGCGATATTCGCTCGTTTTTTACACTAAACCCGTGTTTTTGTGATTCAAGCTACTCTGCATTCTGAGATTACGCTGACAGTTTTCCGGTTTTTGTCACTATCTGAGCAAAGTTAGTATACAGTAGCGTTATGCCTAGAATTTCTGCAGCCTCAAACGCGGCACAACGCGAGAACACCAAACGTGCCATTCTCGACTCTTTTGGTCGACTCCTCTATATGCGTGGACTACCCGGACTCACCATGACCGACGTCGCAAAAAACGCTGGTATTGGACGCACCGCAGTCTATAACTATTTTGCAGATATGGGTGAGCTACTTGTAGCATACGCAATGGACGAAACGGACAAGTTCCTCTCCGATCTTAACGAGGGCCTTGAGGGTATCACCAACCCGATTGACAAACTTGCCGTATATATCCGCCTAGAAATTGAGCGTCTTTCCCTACACCACATGCCACCGGGGCCAGCAATGCGCTCAGTACTCTCCCCCGAGTCTTTCGCAAAACTAGGCAAGCACGTATCCGCGTTGCAGATTGTTCTGGGGAAAATACTTCAAGAAGCTATCGACCAAGGTTACATTCTAGAGAACGATATTCGCGAAATGGCTCGTCTTATTCATGGTTCTCTCTCTTCTAGTGCAGAGCGCACTGACGAGACACCTGACGCTAAGGCACGTCAACGTCATATTGATTCAACGATTCGTTTTATTCAAATGGGTCTAGGCGCTCGTTTTGATGAGGTTGGAAATCCTGTACGTTTGGACGGAAAGAGCCCTTACTTAGTAGCTGTTTCTTAACATATATTTTTTATATATACATGTGGGGTTTGATAAGATTTTTTATCAAACCCCACGTGTATTTTTAAGAAGATATTATTTTATGATTTACTATTCTTTTAAATGCATTGTTCCCGCAAAGATTTATTGTGCGGGAACAATGCTGTTATCTAAACGATAGATTTTTATACTTTTTAGATATTTAACGTGTAAATGTCTGAGTTCTCAAAAGACCGTTCTTGTCTTCCAAAGGTCCACCGTTAATACGCATACGAATCTGGTAAAGGTATGCACGCCATTCACTGGGGTCACCCTGATCACTATAGAATTCGTAGCGTGGGAACCAGTAAGTTCCGCCACCACGGTTTTGACCAGCTTCAGAGATGTTGCTTCCGCCGTTCCAGTAAGTGGTGTAGGGGTAGACCATCTGAGGCGCACCATTGTGAGTCGCTAGGCGAGGTTCACGGGTATTGTCGCGAGATAGAGTTGACCAGAATGCACTGGAGTCTCCCTCGGGGTGGAATGTAAAGGAGTCGTAAGGTAGCCAGTAGGTGATGCTCAAGTCGGTTACAGTATCTTCTGGAAGGACGTTCTGGTATTGAACACCAAAGGGACCGCGACGACTTGGGCTGACTCGAGTGTGGTAATCATCATAAACATCGTGGCTAACGAAGGAGCTACCATTCCAGCGAAGGTTAGGGTTGGTGTGTGGTTCATCAAATGATGCTGCATAAGCGGGGACAGCAGCAGTAGCCACAACTACTGGAGCAGCCCACGCTGCGGACTTAACTAAATTACGGCGAGTGACACTCATAATTACCTTTTTCTTATATACGTTGTGTGGTTTCCGTTGGTGAGGATTCATCAAAAATGAAGCTCAGGTAAAATCATAGACAACTCCGAGCAACCGTTCAAGAATATAAACGACATAAGAATTCAATGCAACGATAAAGATTTCGTATTTTTTCAGTTATCTAGAGGAAACTCTCGCCAATTCTTAGCTTTGAGAAAAACGACACTTTTTATTTTCGGGAGTTTTGGTTTTCTCGAACTTATCACCTAGAGAAAAAATATAAGGTTTCTTTTCACTATTTTATTGCTATTTTTAAGTGTTTCTTTGAAGTAAGAGAAAATCTAAAATACACCCTATTTACTAGTTGAAATATCCAAAAGTAGGATGTTGAAACATCGAAAAAATTCTTGAACAGTAAAGTTTAAAGAGCAACTTAGCCGTGGACACCAGTCACCCAAACAGCCCACAGATAACATTTCGCTTATCCGACACTTTTTGCGAAAATATCAGACAAATGGCCAGAAACTCTCAGACAACTTTGATATCAGAACGTTAGAAGGCTCTAGAGCTTATCGAAAATTGTTACGTAAACCACTTACCTTTGTCCGCAAAATGAGACACAAAAAGACATAACGCTTAAAGGGTTAGAGCCTCGCGCAACAGAGTCTGTCGTCATCACAATCAAACCCATAAACATGTGAAACAGGTAGAGAAGACTACCATTCGGCGCTCCACGCCAAAGAGATAGGCAGTAAATATTTAAAGCAATAAGCTCATCACTATACGTAGTGATGAGCTTATTGCTTTTATGGCGGAGGATGGGGGATTTGAACCCCCGAGGGCGTTAACCCAACACGCGTTCCAGGCGTGCGCCATAGGCCGCTAGGCGAATCCTCCAAACGCTACGTAGCTTTCTCAAGCTTCACGTAAGCGAACAGATAAAAGCCTACCGCACTTTTTAAACGTTCGCAATTCCTAGCCCCTAACTTTTTCGTTAGCTACACCACTGACTGTTTTTTGCTTCACCACCTTGTCAGCTTTCTTTCAATGACTTTATGAGGTAGACTCTGTATCAGCCTCTTACGTGGCGTTATCTTGGAGAACTCCCCCAGGGTCGGAAGACAGCAAGGGTATCTGAGCTCTGACGGGTGCGTAAGGGGTCCTTTTTTATGCCCAAGCTTTACAAAGCATCTTCTGCTCTGCGTGGATAAATTACCCTTAACACTGACCTATTCATTAGACTAGGGTGCAAGATTCTTTTTTATTGCACGAATGTATAGGGTTGAGCTGTGAGCACTGCACTTTATCGCCGTTACCGCCCAGAATCCTTTAACGAGGTTATCGGTCAGGAACACGTCACCGAACCACTCATTACAGCGCTAACCAATAACCGCGTCAATCATGCCTACCTGTTCTCGGGTCCACGTGGCTGCGGTAAAACAACGTCTGCTCGTATCCTCGCGCGCTGCCTCAACTGTGCAGAAGGCCCAACACCCAACCCTTGCGGAGCCTGTGACTCGTGTAAAGAACTTTCTCGCCACGGCGGAGGATCGCTGGACGTCATTGAAATGGACGCTGCCTCACACGGTGGCGTCGACCATGCTCGAGATTTACGTGAACGAGCAACTTTCGCACCGGTTCGTGACCGCTATAAAATCTTCATCATTGACGAAGCGCACATGGTCACTCGCGAAGGGTTTAACGCTCTTCTTAAAATCGTTGAAGAACCACCAGAGCACATTAAATTTATTTTTGCGACGACCGAACCGAATAAAGTCCTCGGAACAATTCGTTCTCGCACCCATCACTACCCTTTCAGACTTGTTCCCCCAAGCACTCTCTCTTCCTACCTATTGCAACTGTGCCAAGAAGAAAACGTGCAGGTTGAAGACGGCGTTATCCCACTGGTGGTTCGTGCCGGTGGTGGGTCTGTTCGCGATAGTCTATCTATCCTTGATCAGTTGATGGCAGGTTCTCAGCAACAACATATTTCCTATGATGTCGCTACGTCTTTACTAGGATTTACCCATAGCGGACTTTTAGACGATGTTATTTTTGCTTTTGCTCAAGCAAACGCTGCTGAAGTTTTCCATGCAGTAGACCGTGTTATTCAAACAGGACAAGATCCCCGCCGATTTGTTGAAGATTTGTTGGAACGTCTGCGTGATTTGATTATTATTCAGGCAGTTCACGGATCTGTTGAGAGTGTCCTTCAGAATATGAGCGCCGATCAGGTTGAACGTTTACGCCAACAGGCCTCTGCTTTCGGCCCAGCAGAGCTCTCACGAGCAGCAGATGTAACCAGTCATGCGCTTAACGAGATGAGTGGCGCAACATCACCTCAGCTTCACTTAGAGTTGTTGTGTGCTCGTATTCTTTTGCCGGCTTCAGAGAAATCTATTGGTGCCGTAGGTGCTCGGTTAGATCGCCTTGAACGTCGTGTCGGTTCTCTCGTCGAGGAGAATGACGGCAATTCTAGCCGCTCGACAGCTCGTACTGAACATGCCTTATCAGCCGGTGAGAGCAGTGCACAGTCTATGAAGCGCCCGCCGTTGTCGGCTCCACCATTAGCTTCCGCTCAGCCCGCTCAGCCCGCTCAGCCCGCTCAGCCCGCTCAGCCCGC
>NZ_JBLXXY010000011.1:0-17955 GCF_048512815.1 Rothia sp. CCM 9419
TCAGCCCGCTCAGCCCGCTCAGCCCGCTCAGCCCGCTCAGCCCGCTCAGCCCGCTGCCGAGGATACCTCACCTAGCACCACATCTAAAAACCCCTACGCACCACTCACGGGGGCAGCACTCTTAAACGCCATCACCACACGATGGAAAGAAGTCCTCGAAGCCATACCCGAAAGCCAAGCACAAGAAAGATTTGGCCAATGCAATCCCTGCGACTTCGCCAACAACGCCCTCTATATCGAAGCTGATATTCAAACACTACGAGGCGTTAAAGAATTCCTCCCCCTCCTCAAAAACGCCCTCTTTAAAGTCTTTGGCACTCGCTGTGATATTCACGCAAAAGTCCTTAAAACTACACCTCAAAACACACCATCACACCAGCCCTCCCCCGCTACGTCAACAGAGCATCTTCAAAAACCAGCCGTTGAACAACCTCAACCACAGCAACAGTGGAACGAGCATCTACAACCCCACACCGGAAAAGACCCAGAATTCAGCCCCGAAAACTGGAATAACCCCGTCACCGATTGGGAAGTAGCGCCTGTACCCTCACACCCTGATGAGGAACAGCCGATAGAATCCTCATCACCAGAACAGACTAAAACAACAGTTCTTAGCCCCGTACCAGACCCAACTGAAGAACCAGAAATAGCAGAGCCAGTACATAACAGTATCGCTAACGTCGAATACGAACCAGCTGATGACACAGAGGACGATGATGTAGACGATTTTGTCGAAGAGCACCCTCATTTACGTGTTATCGACGGACAGGCACCACCCCTACACGACTCCGCACGAGAGAATCACCCCACTTCACAGCAATGGAAACGCCCCGACATCTCCGTTGCACCAGAACAGCCTGAAGAAGCTGAGGACGAAACTCAAAACGTAGAAAACGACGACGAAAAACACGAAGATACAGCACCAAGCTTCCGCGAAAAATATGCCAAAGAAGTGGCTGAAGGAAACCGCGCCGTACACGAAAAGGCTCAAGAGGTTCACGATAATAATCCCGTAGAAGAAGACTTCGTCCCCTCTGATGAAGACGAACCTCTAGAGAAGGTTATGCTCATCGGACAACGAGCCGTCGAAAAAATTCTTGGTGGAGTTGTTATCGACAACATCAAAAACTAACCACGTATTCTTCTACTTGCGTTCTACCCATATATAAGGAGCTCTCTCTATGTACGATGCTGCGGTGCAGAACCTCATCGATGAGCTTGGCAGGTTGCCAGGTGTTGGACCAAAGTCTGCCCAACGTATCGCCTTTCATATCTTGAATTCTGATTCTTCAGAAATGCAGAAACTTACCAATGCGATTAATACCGTCAAAAACACTGTGAGTTTCTGCCAAGTATGTGGAAATATCTCCGAAACAGATCAGTGCGCTATCTGTCGGGATGAACGTCGCACCCCAACGACTTTATGCGTCGTTGAAGAATCAAAAGATGTGGTCTCGATTGAACGTACTCGTTCTTTTCACGGACGATACCATGTCTTAGGCGGGGCAATTAACCCTCTAGCGGGGCTTACCCCCGAACAGCTTCGTATTCGTGAACTCATTGCGCGCCTTGCTGACGAACGTATCGAAGAAATTATTTTAGCGATGGATCCAAACCTCGAAGGTGAAGCAACAGCAACATACCTTTCTCGGTTACTTGTTCCTTTAGGTGTTCGAGTTTCACGTCTAGCTTCTGGGTTGCCCGTGGGCGGAGACCTCGAATACGCCGATGAGATTACCCTTGGACGAGCGTTAGAAGGTCGCCGTATTATTGCTGAAGGTAACCGCCACAGTACAGAAAATCATGCAGAGGCGTTTACTCAAGCTGTTGCTGAAGACCAAGAACGACAAGCTCAAAATACGCCGGCACCACAACCTCGCCAAAGATGGAGTGGTTCAATGTTCGAAGAGCTATCTGAAGAACATGAAGATGCACCGCAGCAGGGCACCCTCAACGAACCGCTTTTAGAAGAACTCGATGCCGAAACGATAACGGAACCTGAGGGTAACTCTCGCCCAGAAGAACAAGATGGTTCTTCATCTCAGCAGCAGAGCTATCAAGAACGCTTAGAGGAGTTAAAGAAGACTCCGCTACGCACCCCAACCCCTCAGATTCCGCCTATCCCGGGGCGAACGTATGTGAACCCTTGGCAATAAATCGTACTGAATGTTGTGTTCAGACGTTTTATAGTGTGCCGAAGAAATCTACCTGTTTTTCTTGCCCGTTCAAATAGTCTGGTAGCCAATAGAATTCCCATGCCGGAGCTTCATCGTGTAAAACGGTTCCCCACCGTTCGGGGCTAAAGGCTGTTAGCCAGTATTCTCCGTGGGTGTTTCGTTCTAAATACCCGTAGTCAACGAGTTCTCGTCGGAGGTATGCGAAGTCTGACCACAATTCGTTAAGAATGTGGTTTACTTCTTGCTCGGTGTAGCTTTGGCCCCTCTGAAAATAGTTGATGAGGTAGAGCAAAATATGTGCTCGTGTTCGACGTTTTGAGGGAATGACCGTCATCGCGCCGTCTTTAAAGAATCGGGAGACGATGGTTTGGTGTTCTTGGTAGGCTTCTTTACGCGCGCTCTGGTGCTGTTCTTCGTACTCTTTAAGTAGTTCCATGCGAGCGGTGGTGTAGTTTACCCCTGTTTGTTGCATGCGAGCGCGTACTTGAGTTTTGAAATTGCGTTGAGTTGTCATGGATAACCCTTACATGTGTATCCCTAGCCTACTTTTCGTGTTATCTGATGATGTGAACTCAATATGCACCACGTCGTGTGCCGCCCTTTTGTTGTAGAAGTGGGGCGGTGTTGTGTTGCAGTATGTCCCATGAGGAGTCTTTCCCCTTTACGGTGCATTGTTTAAGCTAGGGTTCAACGATGCCGTTAGGCGTTAGGGTTCGCCTAAAGTGAGGATACATCATGGGGCACGAAAAACACAATTAATATAGTGTTTTAGGTTACACAATATGGGTTAATATGAAGTAATCTGTGTAGCAATGTCTACGTTTGAGACGCGTTTACCACTTGAACACTGAACTACTCTAGTATGGATGCAGAATCGTCAGCCCTCTGACGGTTATTTCAGAAGAAAATCTAGTGGAGTAAGTTTATGAGCCTGATTGTTCAAAAATTTGGTGGTTCATCGGTCGCAGATGCAGACGGTATCAAACGCGTAGCCAAACGTATTGTAGATACCCGAAAAGCAGGGAATGATGTGGTAGTGGTCGTCTCCGCTATGGGAGATACCACCGATGAACTATTAGATCTTGCCGCAGAGATTACTTCAGATTCTTCTCCTTCACGAGAACTGGATATGCTTCTGACCGCTGGTGAACGTATCTCTATGGCAGCGTTATCTATGGCGATTAACAGCCTCGGGGTCAAAGCGAAATCTTTTACCGGTTCTCAAGCTGGGATGATTACCGATGGCGTACACGGCGCTGCTCGTCTTGTAGAGGTTACTCCGCAACGTATTCATGCCGCATTAGCAGAGGGCGATATTGCTATCGTTGCCGGTTTTCAGGGAATGAACCGTCAGACCGGTGATATTACAACGTTAGGGCGTGGCGGGTCAGACACTACCGCAGTCGCGTTAGCTGCCGCTTTAAATGCTGATGTCTGTGAGATTTATTCTGATGTCGATGGTGTTTTCTCAGCTGATCCGCGTGTTGTTCCGACCGCCCATAAGCTGGAGACCATTACTAGCGAAGAAATGCTTGAGATGGCAGCAAATGGTTCAAAAATTTTGCATCTACGCTGTGTAGAGTACGCGCGCCGTTTTAACTTGAAATTACATGTTCGTTCATCATTTTCTGAGTTGGAGGGAACACTTGTTATTCCCGAGAATTCTGAAGAACTGACCCCTAACCATTTAAAGGAGATTCCCTTGGAACAGCCCCTCATCTCTGGTGTTGCACATGACCGCAGCCAAGCAAAAGTTACTCTTATTGGGGTTGTTGATACACCGGGTTCTGCTGCGAAAGTCTTTGGTTTGCTCAACGAAGTTAACGTGAATCTGGATATGATTGTTCAGAACGTTTCTACGGACCGCCCTGACGTTACCGACATTACTTTTACTCTTCCTCAAGATCAGGGAGCAAAAGCTGTGAAACGTCTAGAGCAGGCACAAGAAGAGGTCGGTTTTACGGAGCTACGCTACACCGAAGAAATTGGTAAGCTCTCCTTAGTTGGTGCGGGTATGAAGGCTCATTCTGGTGTGTCTTTCACCTTCTTTGAGGCGCTAAGCCAAGCTGGGGTGAACGTTCAGATGATTTCAACCTCAGAAATTCGTATTTCAGTCATTACTGATTTAGACAAGCTCGACGAAGCGGTACGCGCCGTGCATACGGCTTTTAATCTTGACGCTGAAGGCGAAGCGACTGTTTACGGTGGTACAGGTCGCTAAAGACTCACGCAGATTCTATGATGCCTCAACGGTAAAATACTTCCTATGAGTTTTTCCGTTGAGGCATTTTCATGGGTTCTTTATGAGCCTGAGCAGTGGCAGAAGTACGCGCGTGAACATCACGAACGTGCCGCTGTTTTCGCGGACCCATATTTAGCAAGACGCCATCGCGGAGAAAAACATCCGGTTGAGGATTTCCTTTTCACCTACTACACCCTCAAGCCTGCACAGTTTAAGCGTTGGCATCCCGGTGCTGGTGTTATTTTGCTTGATGCATCTGAGTATGCTCAGCAGAAATTTTATATGCGTCTAAGCGCTGAAGACATTGCGCAGTTACCTCTTAGCGAAGCACACAAAGAACGTATTTCTTCTAGCGATTGTGCTGTTACGGTTGATATTGCACAATTTTTGCAACGCCGTTCTGAAGCCGTGAGTTATATCTATCAAATCCTTTCGAATACTGCCCAGAAAAATGGTTTTTTCGGGTGTTTTGGGATGCACGAGTGGGCGATGGCGTATCGTTCCGTAGAGAATAATATCCGCCATGATTATTTACCCTTACGGTTAGGTGCTGAAGGCACTAATGAGGTGGTAGATTCTCATCGTATCCGTTGCTCACATTTTGATGCGTTCCGGTTCTTCATGCCACAGGCTGCCCCAAAGAATGAGCTACAACCAACCCGTCAGCAACAGCGTGTTCTTGAACAGCCAGCATGTTTGCACGCAAACATGGATATTTACAAGTGGGCGTATAAGCTTCTTCCTTTGGTTGATTCTCAACTTCTTCTGGATTGTTTTGAGTTAGCGTGGCAGGTGCGTGAACTTGATATGCGGGCAGCCCCTTATGATCTCCACGATTGGGGTTATACCCCTGTTAAGGTGGAGACTCCTTCCGGTAAAGCAGAATATGTGCGTTATCAACGTGATTTTGCAGCCCGTGCTCAGCAATTACGTACCCGTCTTTTAGAACGTGTTTCTTCGGTGTATTCTCCTGAACTGTCGCCGTCGTCTGCTCACGCCCAGAGTGTTTAGCCTCCTAAAGCTCCTTATTCTTTGAGGACTCAGATAGGAAGATTTTAAAGAGCGTCGAGGTGGGTTTAGAGCAGTGTTGGCACACTGTTCTAAACCCACCTCGTATTAGGCTCATGGGTGAAGCGATACGCCCAAGCTACGCCAAGGCTAGCCGTTATTAATCTTGGTGTTTATCGTTCATATAACGGTAAATGAACGCTGCCATAGCATCGCGCTGTGTTGGCTGGTAGGGGCGGAATGTTCCGTCTTCCCACCCTCTAGTGATGCCTTGTTCAGCGAACCACGCAATCTCACGGGCAAAAATTACCGAAGAATCAATGTCTTTGAACATCGATGGCACTGGCGCCGTATATTCAGGAGAGCCAGCAAAACGGTAGAAGAACACTGCAATAGCGTCACGTTGTGCCGGCGCATGGGGACGGAATGTTCCGTCTTCCCACCCTCTAGTGATGCCTTGTTCTGCTAACCATGAGATTTCTTTATAGAAAACATGGTCAGTCGGTACGTCTTTGAACGGTGAGACCGCTGGTGCCGTATATTCTGGTGAGCCTGCCATACGATAGAAAAATGCGGCTACAGCAGCACGGTCAAGCTGTGCTAATGGCCGATAGGTTTTATCAGGCCAACCACGAGAGATACCGCTTTCTCCCATCCAGTTGATTTCGGTATAGAACAGGTCTCCAGGGTTAACATCACGAAAATATGGTGTTGTCACCTCTGGTTCTTTGCTTGGCTCTGGTGTTGCAGGCTCTTCAACTACCGTTTGATGTACGGGGAGTTGATCTCCAACGAATTCAACCTGAGCGGTTTTTTGTGTTTCTGTGGAGGTGACTTCAAAAGTGGCTTTTGGTTGGAAGTAGCCTCGTTCTAGGTCTTCCTCGGTGATGCGGTGAGATGCAGTATGGCATTGGTAGGTTGCGTCAGCTTTCAGGTTGAGCCACCGGCAGTTTGGTGCGTTGGGTGGGAGGAATCCGTCCTCAAAGTTTCCGGCAATGGGGACGGAGTGAACAGTGCCTTCTGAGGTGTTATGCACAGTGAAGCGGTAGTTGATAACATCGCCGACTTCATAGCTGTCTTTGGTATCACCAGCAACAGTTCCAGAGATGTCTAGAGCCGGTTCTAGATTGATCGCACGAACGTAAACGGGTTCGCCACGGTACGTGCTTTCGCCTGTTTTAGAGCGGTCTGCTGTTGAAACAGCGTTAAAAGTTATTTCAGGGATAAAGTATCCGCGGTCAAGGTCTTCTTGAGTGACCGTATGCCCCGCTGTTTTACAAACATAGGTTGCGTCAGCGCCGAGGTTGCGCCAACGGCAGTTTGGCGCGTTGGGTGGAAGGAAGCCGTGGTCGAGATTTCCTCCGGTAGGTACGGCATCAACAGTTTCTCCGCTGGTGTTCGTAACACGGAAGGTATAGGATACGACATCTCCTACGTGATAGGGGTTTTCTGAGATGTCACGGTCAGCTGCTTGTCCTTCGCTCAAGACCACTTGGAAAGGTGTTTCACTGGTGCGGTTTACTTGTGCAGAGAAGGTATAACGTGATTGTTTTCCTTGCGCCTCAGTAAAGACAACATCGAGTGAACCGCTGCGTGCTTGAGCGGTTGCAGTGAGCGGAATATTGACGACGGTACTAGCGCCAGCGTCAAGGGTAGGAACGTTTACGTCTGTTGCGGTGAATCCGCGGTTGTCATGGACGGTAACGCTACCACTTACGGGGTGTTCTTCTTGGTTGGTAACTGTCACGGGAATAGTCGTAACGCTATTTTCATCGACGGTGATGTCTTCTGCGCTAAGTGGTGCGCAGACAACGTTGAGCCAGTCTTCGTCGAAAACACCAAAGCGCATGTCATTTTGATAGCTTGCTTCGTAGAGGACGCCAAATCCTCCGCTTGATAACGCGGTTCCAGTGGAATATGCTCCGAATCCGTCTTTAAATTGTCGGATGCCTGGCCATGTTTGTCCGTCATCACAGGAGACTCGTGCGGTGAGGTTTTCGCGGGAGTTTCCGTTGTTGTTATTGGAGTTGGTGAAGATGAGTTTTTGGGCGTCTTTGCTGCCTTCTGGAGCTTCGGGGAACATCCTAAAGATTGAGGCGTTATTTTTGGGGTCGGGTAGTTGTTTGTCGAGGGTGACTTCAGAGTAGCTGTGCCCGCCGTCTTCAGAGATGGCTACTTTTCGGTATCCGGAGAAGACGAAATCACGGGAATTGAGCATAACTCTCCCGTCAGAGAGTTCGACGACTTTATTTTCGTCCATTTCGATACCGACGTATTCGCCACGTTTCCATGTCTTTCCGTGGTCGTCGGAGTAGACGGAGTACGCTTGGGTTTTTTCTCCACCGGCAGCTTGTTTGACGGTTCCTGTGAACTGTTGGATGAGTCTGCCTTTGTAGGTTCCGTAGCGTAGTTGGATGCCTTCACCGCTGGTGGCGAAGATAGCTCGGGCGTCTCCGGGTTGGGGGTTGTTTTTGTCTGCGCCTTGTTTGACGATGGGTGTGATGTCTCGAGGTTCGCTCCAGGTGAGTCCTCCGTCAGTGGATTCAGTGACGACTGCGCCCATAACGTCAGGGTCGCTCATATCGTTTCCGTAGGCACTACCCCAGAATCCTTGGTTGTGCGATTTGACGAAGAAAGCGAAGACGCTTCCGGTTTCTCGGTCTACGACGAAGGAGGGGTCTGAGTAACCGTATTTTTGGGTTCCGTCATTGCCGAGGTGTCCTTTGGCGATATAGCTGATGTCGCTCCATGTTTTTCCGCCGTCTGTTGATCGGCGCATCACAATAGAGTTGGGGTTTGGTGCGTCTGCTGCGTTGTAGGGGCGCCCGTCCCATGCGGCAAGGACGACATTATTTCCGAGGTCAGCTAGTGCTGGAATGCGGTAGGTTGCGGAATCTCCGATGAGTTTTTCACCGAGGTTTTGTTCTTGGTAGGTGCCCGGTCCAGAAGTTGCTGGTAGGACCGGTTGTGGTGTTGCGTAAGCGGGAATGATTCCTGTGCTTGTGGTCGCTGCGATGAGCGAGAGTGCGAAAAGGCTCTTAGTGTGTTGTTTCATCGTTGAAATGCTCCATCGACATAGATGTTTAAATATGTGCTACAGCGCACATCTAAGATAAGCACCACACTAACACCAAAAGCTCAATATCTGGAACTCACGTGCAAAAAGTTTTGTTTAAGTATCTTCTCGAGTAGCTCTTTGCCATGCCGTTAGACGCCCTCGAATGCCAGCAAAATGGGCAGCCATAAGCTCTGTTCCAGCCACTGCATCGCCTTTTTTCACAGCATTAAGGATGTCTCGGTGAGCAGCAACTAAAGACTCACCTTGCTTCTGACTAGCAGGAACAACGGCATCTAGTTCTACGGAAATCACGTTATAGACAATCCAGAACACTTCCAAAAGTTCTGAAAGTAAATCATTTTTCAATGGTTCATAAAGCGATGCGTGAAACTCCCTGTCCCAGCATGACCAATCTTTACCTTCTTTAACAGCCTGTTCCATCTGAGTTACGGCATACTCAATTTTTGCTATTTGTTCATCGCTCATCAACGGTATTGCAAGAGCGATTAACCCTGTCTCTAAGGCTTGACGAACATCTGTGAGTTCTCGTGCTTCTTTACCGCCACGATGCAAGGAGGTTAATCCGCGGAATGTTAGCCCGCGAGTCATGGCTTCTAGAACACGTCCTCCAACGAATGTTCCAAACCCGTGACGGACTTCAATAATCCCTAACCCTTCTAAGACTTTGAGTGCTTCTCGCAGGGAGTTACGCCCAACTTCTAACTCTTCAATCAGTTGTTGCTCAGTAGGAAGGGGGTCTCCCGGTACGAGTTTTTCACGCAGGATTATTTCGATAATCTCGTTTTGGAGTTGATATTGACGATTTTTTGCACGTGAAGCATGAGGGACACTATTAACTTCATAAATTTTTTTAACCGCCCCCACTTGCGGTTTTGTGTTTTTTACCACGGCTCCTCTTCTCAAATCCAGAATCTTATTTTAGACGAAACTAATATTTTTTATAGAAAGTAACATCCCCTTTGATGTTGCACATCTGGGAGATGGCTACTATTCTATAATACAGGTAGGACATCCTACGTCAGGGTGTTCTTTCAATAAAACAACCGTCCACAAAGGAGTGCGACTATGCCTCACCTTAAAGACATCACCGAGCACAGCTCGACTCGCCGCAGCTTCTTCAAGCTAGCAGGCTCAGTTTCAGCAGCCACCGCTTTTGCTGCATCTATCGCAGCATGCGGCTCAGGCTCTAAAGGCTCTTCTGACGCTAAAGCAGATGGAGCAAAAGCTGGCGAGATTAACAAAGATGGCACCATTACCGCTGGTATCGCATACGATATCTCCACCACCTTCGCACCATCACAGGCATCCGGTGCTGGCCCCCTCGCAGCGAACATACACATCTTTGAAGGTCTTTATGGTCTAGACCCTGCAAGCCGCAAGCGTTATAACGCTCTAGCAACTGCAGACCCTGAAAAGATTGACGACACCACCTACCACGTCACCTTGCGCGAAGGTGCAAAATTCCACAACGGCGACCCTGTCAAGGCATCCGACGTTGTTTACACCTACGGTAAGTTCACTGACAAGAGCTCCCTCTTTGCACAGTTCCTCTACTTCATCGACTCTGTCAACGCTGTTGATGACTCCACCGTAGAGTTCAAGTTCAACCAGCCATTCTCGCTCTTCGCTGACCGCATCTCCTTGATGCAGATTATGCCTGAAAGCGCAGAAAAAGACTTTGAAGCATTCGGTGCACACCCCATCGGTTCCGGCCCTTACAAGTTCGTTTCCGCAACCAAGGGCGACCACATCGAATTCGCGCGCTTCGACGAGTACAACGGCCCTCGCCCAGCACTCGCAAAGGCTATGAACTGGTCCATCCTCTCAGACGCAGCAGCACGCGTTACCGCTATCCAGTCCAAGCGTGTTCAGGCGGTAGAGTCTGTACCTTACGACAACATCGCAGTCTTGGAGAACACCTCCGGTCTTAGCGTAGAATCCGTACAGTCCTTCGGATTGCTCTTCATGATGTTCAACTGCGAAAAAGAGCCCTTCAACAAGGTTGAAGTACGTCAAGCACTGTTCTACGCACTCGACATGGACAAAGTCATCAAGACTGCACTGCTTGGCAACGCAGAACCTGCAACCTCCTTCTTGCAGAAGAGCCACCCAGATTACGTTGAAGCTTCTACTGTCTACACCCACGATGCAGACAAGGCAAAGAAGCTCCTCAAAGACGCTGGCGTTGAAGACCTCACCCTCACCGTGCGTTCAACCGACCACGACTGGGTTGTTTCCTGTGTTCAGCTCATCCAAGAATCACTCAAGGAAGCTGGCATCAAGGCGACTATCGAGCCTACACCATCGTCCTCACTGTACTCCGACTACGTAGACACCGGAAACTTCGATGTTCTCATCGCACCCGGCGACCCCTCCGTATTCGGTAACGACGTAGACTTGCTCCTCTCCTGGTGGTACCGTGGCGACACCTGGCCCACCAACCGTTTCCGCTGGTCAGGAACTGAACAGTACAAGCAGCTTCAGGAATACATGAACGCTGCAACTACCTCATCAGATCCCAAAGCAGAGTGGAAGAAAGCATTCGATTTGCTCTCTGACAACGTTCCGTTGTACCCACTATTCCACCGCAAACTACCTACTGCGTGGGATTCGGAAACACTCGTTGATTTCAAGCCGCTTCCAACAACCGGCATCTCCATGCTTGGTGTAGGAACGACTAAGTAATCTCCGCTATTCCACACAGCGGTTTGTGAAGGTTTTTCCCTTTTTCCTTCACATCATGATCGGCGGTGGCTTCCGGGCATTGGTACGGATTGCTTCATTTCCGTACCACGGGAGTCACCGTCGAACCTTTTTCACACGCATTCTCTATGCGGGAGTTTCTCTTGGCTAATTTTCTTCGACTACTTGGAAGAAGACTACTTGCACTACCCATCATGCTCTTGGGTGTGACAATCCTCGTCTTCGTTATCTTGCAATTCACCCCCGGTGACCCAGCAACTATCGCCCTCGGTGAAGGCGCTTCACAAGAAGCAAAAGAAGCATATCGCGTTGAACACGGTTTAGATAAACCTCTCATCGTGCAATACTTCGCCTTCCTCTGGCGTCTGCTCCACTTTGACCTTGGCATGACCACCGCACCGGCTCAGCCCGTCATCGACCAAATCACAGCAGCATTTCCTGTCACCATTCAGCTCACATTCTTCGGTGTTCTCATCGCAGCAGTCGTCTCCCTCGTGCTCGGCGTCATCGCCGCACTCTACCGCGACCGCTGGCCAGACCAGATCATCCGCGTACTCTCCATGGCATCTATCGCAACGCCTTCCTTCTGGCTCGGTATTTTGCTCATCCAATACTTCGCACTTGACCTAGGAATTTTCCCATCCGGAGGCACCCCACCAGAAGGCGGAGGATTTGGAACATGGCTATCTTATATGACACTGCCAGCAGTAGCTCTCGCAGTACCCGTATGCGCTTCCTTGATCCGTACCGTACGCACCTCGATGGTTGAAGAGCTCGATAAAGACTACGTTCGTACCGCTATCGGCAACGGTGTTCCTTACCGTGAAGTCGTTACAAAGAACGTTCTCAAAAACGCCCTCATTACTCCCGTAACCGTTCTTGGTTTGCGTATTGGCTACCTCCTCGGTGGTGCTGTCGTGATCGAAATGATTTTCTCTCTCAACGGCATGGGCAACCTCATCTTTACCGGTATCACAGGTAACGATGTCAACCTCGTACAAGGCGTAGTACTCACCATCGCGGTGACCTTCGTCCTCGTCAACATTGTGGTTGACCTCCTTTACCTACTCATCAACCCACGAATTAGGACGGTGTAACTGTGCGCAGAGGACTCGCTGAACGACTCTCCGCCCCTGGCGTTCGCTTCAAAGCGTTGCCACTTGGTTCTAAAATCGCCCTGGGGTTCTTAGTATTTATCATCTTCATCTCCTTCGCGGCTCCCTGGCTTGCCCCACATAATCCGCTAGCTTCAACGGGAATGCCCATTGACCCGCCAAGCGCCGAATACTGGTTTGGTACAGACCGTCAAGGCCGCGATATCTTCTCACGCCTGATGTACGGTGGACAATCTTCCTTGATGGTTGGTCTTGGTTCCGTTGCCGTCGCACTTGTTGCCGGTGGCATCCTCGGAGCTATCGCAGCAACCAGCGGCAAATGGGCTTCCGAAACCATTATGCGCATCATGGATATCTTCATGGCATTCCCCGGTATCGCACTTGCCGCAGTGCTCTTGGCATCACTAGGGAACTCCATCCCCACTATCATCATTGCTATCGCGGTGGTGTACACTCCACAGCTAGCTCGCGTAGTCCGCGCACAGGTACTTGCTGCTTGGGACGAAGACTACGTCCGCGCAGAACGCGTTATGGGTGCAGCTCGCCCCTACATTCTGACAAAACATATCGTCCGTAACACCATCGCACCAGTTCTCGTATTCGCAACGGTCATGGTTGCAGACGCTATCATCCTCGAAGCGTCCTTGTCCTTCCTCTCCGCCGGTGTGCGCCCACCGAACCCTTCATGGGGTAACGTCATCTCTGACGGTCGTGCGCTCATCCTCTCTGGCGGTTGGTGGGCAACAACCTTCGCCGGTATCATCATCCTCTTAACCGTTCTTGCGTTGAACGTCCTTTCCGAAGGCATGACAGACGCAATGGTCAACCCCAAGCTACGCCGCAAAGTCGTTATCGAAGATACCGACCCAGTAGCTGGCGCTAACGGCATCACTGCTGAAGAGGAACTTGCAGAAGCAAAACTTGCAGAAATTCGCAAGCACCGCGACCTTCAAGCACAACGCGAACTAGATAACGTTCTTGTCAAACTTCGTGAGGCAGAAAACCGTCGTACCGACCGTTTCGTTGTAGATAAGAACGCTCCTGTAATCCTTGAAGTCAAAGACCTCAGCATCTACTTCCCAGAACGTTTCGGCGACACCCCAGTCGTTGATAAAGTGTCCTTCACCGTGTACGAAGGACAGACCATGGGACTCGTTGGTGAATCTGGTTCTGGTAAGTCCATTACTTCTTTGGCAATTATCGGTCTGCTCGATAAGAAAGCAAAGATTACTGGTTCTGCTGTCTTTGAAGGACAAGAACTTGTTGGAGCCCCTGAATCTGTCTTTGAAAAACTACGCGGTTCTATCATCTCCATGGTGTATCAAGACGCTCTTAGCTCGTTGAACCCCTCCATGCTCATCAAAGATCAGATGGAACAGCTCACCAGCCGTGGCGGACGTAAGTCACCTGAAGAGCTTCTACGCTTGGTGAAGCTTGACCCCATCCGAACCCTCAACTCGTACCCGCACGAGCTTTCTGGTGGTCAGCGTCAGCGCGTACTCATCGCTATGGCGCTATCTCGTTCACCCAAACTCGTTATTGCAGATGAGCCAACGACTGCTCTGGACGTTACTGTTCAAGCTGAGGTCATTGATTTGCTCAATGAGCTCCGTGAACAGCTAGGATTCGCGATGATTTTCGTGAGCCACGACCTCGCACTTGTTGCACAGGTAGCGCACCGTATCTCTGTCCTCTACGCAGGTCAGGTCGTAGAAGCTGGTGCAACCGTACAGCTTCTGAAGAACCCTATGCACGAGTACACTCGTGGACTTCTAGGATCGGTCCTCTCTATCGAATCCGGTTCTGAACGTCTCTACCAGATTCCTGGTACAGTCCCCTCCCCTGGCGACTTCGCTGTTGGTGACCGTTTTGCACCTCGTTCATTACGTGAAGATGCAGATCCTCATCAGAAGCTTGTCTTCGTTCCAGTCCCTGGAGAAGACGACCACTTCTGGGCTTCTCACCTACCAGAAGACGCACAAGCACAACAAGGAGCACAGTCATGAGCAACGAAAACAGCAACAACGCTGACGCTCACCCAGAACTGCTCAACACTGTTGGGCGTAAGGCAGTAGCCCGTCTAGGTGAGACCATCATCGAGCTCAAAGATGTCAAAGTTCACCACCGTTCCCGTACTGGTGGTATCTTCAAACCAAATATCGTCAAAGCTGTTGATGGTGTTTCTCTGAAAGTTCGCCGCGGCGAAACAATCGGTCTCGTCGGCGAGTCTGGATGCGGTAAGTCTACTTTGGCGTCAGTTATCGTGGGTCTTCAAAAACCAACGGACGGAGATGTTCTCTTCAAGGGCAAGAGTGCTCTCAAACGAAACGCTGCACTACGACATGATTTCGGTTCGGATATCTCGATTGTCTTCCAGGATCCAGCTACCGCGTTGAACCCTCGTATGACAATCCAAGATATTCTCCGAGACCCGCTGGATGTGCACGGCATCGGTGATAAAAGTGGACGAGACCGTCGAGTACGTGAACTTCTACATTTAGTCGGTCTACCGGTGTCAGCTTCTGAAGCTTTGCCCTCTCAAATTTCTGGTGGTCAGCGCCAGCGTGTAGCTATCGCTCGTGCGTTAGCTCTTGAACCCAAAGTGATTGTGGCAGATGAACCTACCAGCGCGTTGGACGTTTCTGTTCGCGCGCAGGTACTTAACCTTTTGAGCGACCTCAAGCGTGAACTTTATCTGGGAATGGTTTTCATCTCCCACGATATTCAGACCGTTCGATACGTCTCTGACCGTATCTGCGTTATGAATAAGGGACGCATCGTTGAAGAAGGTAGCGCGGAACAAGTCTTTGACCGTCCTTCGCAGGACTACACACGCACTCTTTTGGGTGCGGCACCGACCTTGCTTCACGTCTAAAAAGAACACGTTATTTAGTCAATAATTTTTTCTAAGGATTATTTATCATGACCTTTTCAGGAGTCATTCCTCCTTTGCTCACCGCTCGCACTGCAGAAGGTGACATCGACACCGATTCCATCTCACGTCTTGTTGAGCACCTTATCTCCGGTGGTGTCAGCGGTATCTTCGCTCTCGGTTCTTCTTCTGAAGTTCCTTATATGACTAACGCTGAGCGTGAACTTGTCTTACGTACTTGCGTTGAAGCTATCGATGGACGAGTCCCCCTCATCATTGGTACCAATGAGCAGACCACTGCTCGCGTTATCGACGAAGCTCAGCGTCTTTTGGCTATCGGTGGCGACGCTATCGTTGTCACAAGCCAGTATTACGCTATTGATAATCTTCATGAAGAAGAGCGTCATTTCCGTGCGATTGCAGCAGCAGTAGACGTTCCTGTTTTTGCCTACGACGTTCCTGTACGTACTAAGCAGAAGCTACCTGTTGGTCTGCTTGCGAAGCTTGCTCGCGAAGGCGTAATTACTGGTGTGAAGGATTCTTCTAACGATGATATTTCCTTCCGCCTACTAGCTCTCGAGACTGCAGATCTTGAAGATTTCAGCCTCTTCACTGGACACGAAGTGGTCTGTGATGGTGCAATGCTCTCTGGTGCTGCAGGTATGGTACCTGGTTTGGGCAACGTTGATCCTGCTGGATATGTTCGCCTTTACGAGGCAGCTCGTGCCGGTGACTGGGCACAAGCTAAGGCGGAACAAGACCGTCTGGCTCAGCTTTTCAGGATTGTCAATGTCACAACCCCCAGTGTTTCTGGTGGTGCAGCTGGCCTTGGAGCGTTCAAAACTGCTCTTGAGTTAATGGGCGTTATCTCTTCACGTCGTATGAGCACCCCGATGGAGTCTCTCAACGATACTGAAGCTGAACGTATTCGTGGCATTCTCGTTGAAGCTGGGTTGCTTTAGGCTCTAGCTTTTAGATACAGAATATAAACCAACACACACATTGCAAGGTAAAGGAATCATCGTGGAAAACAGCACCGTCGTCGCAATTTCGGTTGATTTAGGTGGCACAAAAACCGCCCTCGGAATTGTTGATCAGCGCGGTGCTGTTTTGCATCGTGCGGAGATTCCTACCCTTGCTCAGCTTGGCGGTGTGGCTCTTGCCGAGCACACCGCTGAGGCTGTGTTGGAACACATTTCTTATGCTCGTTCTCATGGTTGGGATGTTGCCGGTGTCGGTATAGGCTCAGCTGGTGTTATTGATGAGAACGGCACTGTTGTTACCGCCGCCAACGTTATTAAAGACTGGACGGGCGTTCAGTTTGCGTCCATCGTTGAGTCAATGACCTCTTTACCGACGCGTGCTGTCAATGATGTTCATGCCCATGCGTTAGGCGAAGCGTGGCTTGGTGCTGCGGCTCAAGCGCCCTCATCGCTCATGATGGCGTTCGGTACTGGTGTGGGTGGAAGCTACATTGAAGATGGCAAGCTCATGCGCGGTGCTCATTCTCTTGCCGGTCATACCGGACATTTTTCTTCTCCTCTAGCTGTTGGCTTGGATTGCCCGTGCGGTGGTCGTGGGCATGTTGAAGCTGTTGCAGCTGGGCCTGCGGTTCTTCGTAAATATCTTGCGCTAGGTGGTGCTCCGGCACCGGATACGAAAGAAGTTTCTGTGCGTGCTCAACAAGGGGATGAGCTAGCTCAAGAAGCTATTATTTTTGCTGGTCAAGCTGCTGGAATTGCGTTGGGCGACCTTGCTACTATTTTTGATCCTCATCTGATTGTTGTCTCTGGCGGTGTTGTTAATTTAGGTGACCGCTGGTGGACAGCTCTTCTTGATTCTTATGCTCAAGCTGCTTTAGGTCAGGCGAAGAGCACTCCTATCGTTTTGGCAGAGCTTGGTTCTGATGCTCCTCTCATTGGCGCAGCTTCACTTATTCATCGTTCTTCATTAGCGTAGTTATCGCCATATTTTTCGATAAGGAGTTTTCATGTTTACTGCTTCTGAACTGGTTGAGTCTCTTAAAGGTCAGCTCATTGTTTCTTGTCAGGCATATCCTGGGGAGCCCATGCGTCAGCCTCAAACGACAGCTCAAGTTGCCGCTTCTGCTGTTCTTGGAGGGGCGGCAGCTGTACGTGTTCAGGGTATCGCTGATATTCAGTTCACTCGTAATTCCGTTGAAGTTCCGGTGATTGGGCTGTGGAAAGACGGACATGAAGATATTTTTATTACGCCTACGCTTAACCATGCGTTGAGTGTTGCTCATGCTGGGGCTCATATTGTTGCTCTCGATGGAACAACTCGTGAACGTCCTGATGGGTTATCTTTAGCAGAGACTATTCGTGGTGTTCATGAACGTTCTCATGCCTTAGTTATGGCTGATTGCGATAGCTTTGAAGCAGCTAAGGCAGCTGTTGAGGCTGGTGCTGATTTTATTGGTACTACTCTTGCTGGTTATACCGATGCTCGCGCAAAAACTGATGGCCCTGATCTTGAGCTGCTACGTTCGATTGCAGAAGCAGGTTTTGACGTCCCGCTAATTGCTGAGGGCCGTATTCATACTCCGGCGCAGGCGCGTGAAGCGCTTGATGCAGGTGCTCATGCGGTGGTGGTAGGTACAGCGATTACTCACCCAATTTCTATCACGGGGTGGTTTAAAAACGCTTTGAGCCATTAGTCTCTCTGTTGGTTCTTGGAATGAACCGTTGTGGAGATTGTTAAAGGGGGGTGGGGGGGGGAGAGGATTTTTTTGGGTAGCC
>NZ_JBLXXY010000012.1:0-5060 GCF_048512815.1 Rothia sp. CCM 9419
AAAACCGTACAGTGGACACAAACACAAAACAAAGCCAAAATAAACATAAGCCTTCGGTCTATTAGTACCAGTCAACTCCACAAGTCTCACGTCCTTGCTTCCATACCCGGCCTATCAACCCCATCATCTATAGGGAACCTCACACCCACAAAGGGCAAGGAAATCTCATCTCAAAACAGGCTTCCCGCTTAGATGCCTTCAGCGGTTATCCCTCCCGAACGTAGCCAATCAGCCATGCACCTGGCGGTACAACTGACATACCAGAGGTTCGTCCGTCCCGGTCCTCTCGTACTAAGGACAGCCTTTCTCAAATTTCCAACGCACGCAGCGGATAGGGACCGAACTGTCTCACGACGTTCTGAACCCAGCTCGCGTACCGCTTTAATGGGCGAACAGCCCAACCCTTGGGACCAACTCCAGCCCCAGGATGCGACGAGCCGACATCGAGGTGCCAAACCATGCCGTCGATATGGACTCTTGGGCAAGATCAGCCTGTTATCCCCGAGGTACCTTTTATCCGTTGAGCGACGGCCGTTCCACAACGTACCGCCGGATCACTAGTCCCGACTTTCGTCCCTGCTCGACCTGCCAGTCTCACAGTCAAGCTCCCTTGTGCACTTACACTCAACACCTGATTGCCAACCAGGCTGAGGGAACCTTTGGGCGCCTCCGTTACACTTTAGGAGGCAACCGCCCCAGTTAAACTACCCATCAGGCACTGTCCCTGAACCAGATCATGGCCCGAAGTTAGACATCCAATATGACCAGAGTGGTATTTCAACAACGACTCCACCATAACTAGCGTCACGGCTTCAACATCTCCCACCTATCCTACACAAGCCACACCGAACATCAATACCAAACTATAGTAAAGGTCACGGGGTCTTTCCGTCCTGCTGCGCGAAACGAGCATCTTTACTCGTACTGCAATTTCGCCGAGTTCATGGTTGAGACAGTAGGGAAGTCGTTACTCCATTCGTGCAGGTCGGAACTTACCCGACAAGGAATTTCGCTACCTTAGGATGGTTATAGTTACCACCGCCGTTTACTGGGGCTTAAATTCTCAGCTTCGCCCAAAAGAGCTAACCAATCCTCTTAACCTTCCAGCACCGGGCAGGAGTCAGTCCGTATACATCGTCTTACGACTTCGCACGGACCTGTGTTTTTGATAAACAGTCGCTTCCCCCTGGTCTCTGCGACCCATACACGCTCCCCACCGCAAGGGCAGTTCACGCTCAAGGTCCCCCTTCTCCCGAAGTTACGGGGGCATTTTGCCGAGTTCCTTAACCATGATTCTCTCGATCGCCTTAGTATTCTCTACCTGATCACCTGTGTCGGTTTAGGGTACGGGCAACTAGAACCTCACGCCGATGCTTTTCTCGGCAGCATAGGATCACCAAATCCTCCACAAAGGAGTCCCATCACGTCTCAGGCCAACACCAGCGCATTTAACAACTGGATACCCTACACGCTTAGACCACGACAACCACCGCGTGGCTTGGCTACCTTCCTGCGTCACACCTGTTAATACGTTTACCTCCAAGGATAGGACCCTACAACCAACCAGCACACCCCCAAAAAGAAGGCACACCAGCATCGCATAGTTAGCATCACCAATTCAGTATTGACGGTTCTTCGTCGGTACGGGAATATCAACCCGTTATCCATCGACTACGCCTGTCGGCCTCGCCTTAGGCCCCGACTAACCCAGGGCAGATTAGCTTGACCCTGGAACCCTTGATCATCCGGCGCACGGGTTTCCCACCCGTGATTCGCTACTCATGCCTGCATTCTCACTCGCATACCCTCCACCACAGTTCACACCGCAGCTTCACCGAATACACGACGCTCCCCTACCCAACAAGAAAAATCTCATTGCCACAACTTCGGTGGTGTACTTGAGCCCCGCTACATTATCGGCGCAGAATCACTTGACCAGTGAGCTATTACGCACTCTTTCAAGGATGGCTGCTTCTAAGCCAACCTCCTGGTTGTCTAAGCAACTCCACATCCTTTCCCACTTAGTACACGCTTAGGGACCTTAATTGATGGTCTGGGCTGTTTCCCTCTCGACAATGAAGCTTATCCCCCACTGTCTCACTGCCGCGCTCTCACTTACCAGCATTCGGAGTTTGGCTGACGTCAGTAACCAATACGGCCCATCGGCCAACCAGTAGCTCTACCTCTGATAAGAAACACACGACGCTGCACCTAAATGCATTTCGGGGAGAACCAGCTATCACAGAGTTTGATTGGCCTTTCACCCCTATCCACAGCTCATCCCCTCCATTTTCAACTGAAGTGGGTTCGGTCCTCCACGACGTCTTACCGTCGCTTCAACCTGGCCATGGATAGATCACTCCGCTTCGGGTCTAGATCCTGCCACTCAAACGCCCTATTCAGACTCGCTTTCGCTACGGCTACCCCACACGGGTTAACCTCGCGACAGAACACTAACTCGCAGGCTCATTCTTCAAAAGGCACGCTGTCACCCCAAAAGGCTCCAACGGCTTGTAAGCACACGGTTTCAGGTACTATTTCACTCCCCTCCCGGGGTACTTTTCACCATTCCCTCACGGTACTGATTCACTATCGGTCATCAGGAAGTATTTAGACTTACCAGGTGGTCCTGGCAGATTCACACGAGATTCCACGAGCCCCGTGCTACTCGGGAAAACAAACGCCCGGCGTGTCAAATTTCGGTTACGGGACTCTCACCCTCTACGGCAGCCCATCCCAAGGCCTTCACCTACCCAACACGACATCAAGCCAGTAGCCAGTTAGAACTACCACGCTGCTCCCACAACCCCCATGATGCAACCCCTAACCGGTATCACACACCACAGGTTTAGTCTCATCCGCTTTCGCTCGCCACTACTCACAGAATCATTATTTATTTTCTCTTCCAGCAGGTACTGAGATGTTTCACTTCCCCGCGTTCCCCCCAACCAGCCTATACATTCAACTGGTGGTAACAAGCCTTACAACTTGCTGGGTTTCCCCATTCGGAAATCCTCGAATCAACGTCCTGTTATCGACTCCCCGAGGCTTATCGCAGATTCACACGTCCTTCATCGGCTCCTGATGCCAAGGCATCCACCGTGTGCCCTTAATGACTTACGACACACAAAATAATCAAAGATTATTTCAAAATAACTAAGTTTTACAAATCAAAGAAACACATCCAAACAACAAAAATCATTCAAACAGTTTCCAGAAGATGCTCGCGTCCACTATACAGTTCTCAAACAACAACCCAACTACCAACAAACACCACCACAAAAAACAGCAGCACCCATCAGTACCAGGCAAAACGAGAATCACAAACCAAAGCCTGCAACCTCAAAACCCAACAATGCGCCCTCTACCATCCAAAAACCACAACCAACATTCCACCCATGAGCAAACCCAGTGTCCAACACTCGTGAACAAACCAGGCCAACCAAAAGATTGAGCTCCTTAGAAAGGAGGTGATCCAGCCGCACCTTCCGGTACGGCTACCTTGTTACGACTTAGTCCCAATCGCCAATCCCACCTTCGACGGCTCCCCCCAAAAAGGTTAGGCCACCGGCTTCGGGTGTTACCAACTTTCGTGACTTGACGGGCGGTGTGTACAAGGCCCGGGAACGTATTCACCGCAGCGTTGCTGATCTGCGATTACTAGCGACTCCGACTTCATGGGGTCGAGTTGCAGACCCCAATCCGAACTGAGACCGGCTTTTTGGGATTAGCTCAACCTCACAGTATCGCAACCCATTGTACCGGCCATTGTAGCATGCGTGAAGCCCAAGACATAAGGGGCATGATGATTTGACGTCATCCCCACCTTCCTCCGAGTTGACCCCGGCAGTCTCCTATGAGTCCCCACCATAACGTGCTGGCAACATAGAACGAGGGTTGCGCTCGTTGCGGGACTTAACCCAACATCTCACGACACGAGCTGACGACAACCATGCACCACCTGTACACCAGCCCCGAAGGGAAAAACCATCTCTGATCCGATCCAGTGTATGTCAAGCCTTGGTAAGGTTCTTCGCGTTGCATCGAATTAATCCGCATGCTCCGCCGCTTGTGCGGGCCCCCGTCAATTCCTTTGAGTTTTAGCCTTGCGGCCGTACTCCCCAGGCGGGGCACTTAATGCGTTAGCTACGGCGCGGAAAACGTGGAATGTCCCCCACACCTAGTGCCCAACGTTTACGGCATGGACTACCAGGGTATCTAATCCTGTTCGCTCCCCATGCTTTCGCTTCTCAGCGTCAGTTACAGCCCAGAGACCTGCCTTCGCCATCGGTGTTCCTCCTGATATCTGCGCATTTCACCGCTACACCAGGAATTCCAGTCTCCCCTACTGCACTCTAGTCTGCCCGTACCCACTGCAATACCGGAGTTAAGCCCCGGTCTTTCACAGCAGACGCGACAAACCGCCTACAAGCTCTTTACGCCCAATAATTCCGGACAACGCTCGCGCCCTACGTATTACCGCGGCTGCTGGCACGTAGTTAGCCGGCGCTTCTTCTGCAGGTACCGTCACTTTCGCTTCTTCCCTGCTGAAAGAGGTTTACAACCCGAAGGCCGTCATCCCTCACGCGGCGTCGCTGCATCAGGCTTGCGCCCATTGTGCAATATTCCCCACTGCTGCCTCCCGTAGGAGTCTGGGCCGTGTCTCAGTCCCAGTGTGGCCGGTCACCCTCTCAGGCCGGCTACCCGTCGTCGCCTTGGTGAGCCATTACCTCACCAACAAGCTGATAGGCCGTGAGCCCATCTAAAACCAGTACAAACCCTTTCCACCAAACTCCATGCGAAGAATGGTCATATCCAGTATTAGACCCAGTTTCCCAGGCTTATCCCAGAGTCAAAGGCAGGTTACTCACGTATTACTCACCCGTTCGCCACTAATCCACTCCAGCAAGCTGGAGCTTCATCGTTCGACTTGCATGTGTTAAGCACGCCGCCAGCGTTCGTCCTGAGCCAGGATCAAACTCTCCGTTAGAAAACAAAAGACATTTGAAAACCTGATCTCAAAATAAAAAACAAAACAACAACCTCAAACGCCACACGGG